>JAHEZC010000507.1 GCA_023251275.1 Parafilimonas sp.
GTAGAAAATTGAAGGAGTAGTCTTTCGTGCTGTAACATCTAAGAGCATCAATTATTTGAAAAGAGTACCGGTCTCAGCCAGAAACTAATCGCTATAGATTAAATGGTCTCTGCTTATCTTGCACCGACTCGCAATAAGTCTATCTGACATACTTACAATCAACGCATGCAAAAAACAACACCTCTATTGCCTTATCAAAAACTGGTCATCGCATTGTTAGCGGTTACACAGTTTACGATTATACTTGATTTTATGGTCATTTCACCTTTGGGCGATTTTCTAATGAAGTCAATGAATCTCCATCCTAAACAATTTGGTCTCGTGGTATCCGCGTATGCATTCAGCGCCGGAATTTCAGGATTACTCACAGCCGGGTTTGCAGACCGGTTTGATCGAAAAAAATTATTACTCTTTTTTTATGGAGGATTTATTGTGGGAACAGTTCTTTGTGGTATTGCTCATTCTTATTTCATGTTGTTGGGTGCCCGTATTATTACCGGTTTGTTCGGAGGAGTTATCGGCTCTGTTTCTATGGCGATTGTGGCCGATCTTTTTATCATTGAGCAGCGTGGACGTGTGATGGGTTTTATGCAAATGGGATTCGGCGCCAGCCAGGTGCTTGGTATTCCTATCGGGTTATATATTGCCAACCGGTGGGGATGGCAGGCGCCATTCTGGATGGTAGCGGGTATAGCTATCCTTGCAGTCATCCTTATCTGGATAAAGCTGCAGCCGGTGAATCAACACCTCGCATTGCAAAAGGATCGCTCCGCATTTATGCATTTATTACATACCGTTGCAAAGCGCCATTACAGGATTGGATTCACTTCAACAGCATTACTCTCTATCGGCGGTTTTATGATGATGCCATTCGGCAGTGCATTCGCTATTAACAACCTGCATGTGACGCCCCACGAGTTGCCGCTGCTCTTTATGGTATCAGGAATCGGGGCGCTCTTTATCATGCCATTAATCGGAAAGCTAAGCGACAGGGTTGATAAATTCAGGCTGTTTACCGCAGCCTCTTTTTATATGATGATATTGGTAGTGATATATACCAATCTTACCCCTGAGCCTTTATGGGTAATCATGGTATTTAACGTGCTGATCATGGGCGGAATTTTCAGCCGGATGGTTCCTGCAACTGCCCTCACTACTGCTATTCCGGACATCCAGGACAGGGGAGCCTTTATGAGCATTAATGCTTCTCTGCAGCAAATAGCCGGCGGCGTAGCTGCCGCTGTGGCCGGGATGATCGTAGTACAAAAAACAAAATTCAGTCCGTTAGAACATTACAATACACTGGGCTATTTGATTGTGCTCATCAGCAGTGTCACCATCTGGCTGCTGTACCGTGTAAGCAGGATGATTAAAGCGAGATCTGATGATCCGCCTGTAATGCAACAGGAAATAATAGCCTAGCCGGGACTCTTATGGTTTGCCCTGTTTTCAATTGCCCAAATACACCATAACTGCGGTAACTTTGTCCCTTTTTATTAAACATTATATTTATGGATAAACTTATTACAGGTATTCATCACATAACTGTCCTCGCAGATGATCCGCAAAAAAATCTTGACTTTTACTGTGGCGTGCTTGGTCTCAGGCTGATCAAAAAGACCGTAAATTTCGATGCTCCGGAAGTCTATCATTTTTACTATGGTGATGAAACGGGACAGCCCGGTACCATTCTTACATTCTTTCCGCATAAAGGCATTACAAGAGGACGTCGCGGAAAGGGCATGATAAATACGACAGGTTTTTCAGTGCCGGCAGAATCAATTGGTTATTGGATGGAAAGATTGAAAAAATTCAATATCGCATTCAAAGGTCCTGTTGATCGCTTTGAAGGAGAAACATTTATTTATTTTGAAGACCAGGATGGCGTGGGGCTTGAACTTGTTTTCAATGATGCAGATACAAGACCGGGTTTTACCTATGGTCATATTCCCCCGGAACATTCTGTGAAAGGATTTTACCATGCAGAAATATGGGCAGATTCGGAAAAGCCGACAGCAGCGCTGCTTACCGGGCAAATGGATCATGTGTTGATTGCGCAAAAGGATAATCGCTATCGCTATGCGGCCACGGATGCACCGGGAAACTATATTGATATAATTGCTGATCCGCAAAGTCCGCGTGCTTTGAAAGGCGGCGGCAGCGTAGATCATATTGCATTCAATACACCAAATATTGAAACCCAATTACAGGCAAAAGAAAAGATTACTCATCAATCACTCAACCCCACCCATGTATATGACCGCCAATATTTCAAGTCCATTTATTTTCGTGAACCGGCTGGTGTGTTGTTTGAAATAGCTACAGCAGGGCCGGGTTTTCAGGTTGATGAAAGTAAAGAACATCTTGGGGAGGGCTTCAAACTGCCGTCCTGGTATGAACAGTACAGGGAACAGATTGAAAAAGCAGTCATCCCGATAACCTTTAACCCGGAACAATACAGTTGAGCATGCATCAGAAAAATATCATAGTCGCAGGTAAATCATTAAAGGAAGCGAAAAAGGTATTGGTGATGATTCATGGGCGCGGAGCAAAAGCTGAAAATATTCTTTCAATTGCGTCTCATTTGAATGTAAACGATTATGCATTGTTAGCTCCCCAAGCCACTAACAACACGTGGTATCCTTATTCATTTTTAACTCCACCTGCGCAAAACGAACCCTGGCTTTCATCGGCTTTGTCATTGCTTGGTGAAATTGTAACTGATATTGACGCACAGGGCATTGCCTCGCATGATATTTATTTTTTAGGTTTCTCACAGGGCGCCTGTCTTACTTTGGAATTTACTGCCCGCAATGCCCGGAAATACGGAGGCATTGTGGCTTTTACAGGCGGACTAATCGGCGATAAAATATATCCCGAAAATTATACAGGTGATTTTGAAAACACACCG
>JAHEZC010000036.1 GCA_023251275.1 Parafilimonas sp.
AAAAACGAATGCCGAGTTTTTGTGCTTTTGCACCGATATCATTGAACTCATCTGCTATTCGTTTGTAACCATCGAGGTTTTGCCTTTCTTCCTGTGGTATAGCTGCAAGTCCTGCATATTGCTGGCCCAGTATGTGTGCCGATTCTGCCGTTTCACCTAAACGATTGCGCAGCGTATCCAGACCCACATGCATGGCAGGAGTGCTGAGGCCATTCTGGTCGAGTATTGCTTTCACTTCTTTCGCAGTATGACCAAAATAGCCGCTGCCGCTAAAACCGAGCGACGGTGTTACGGAGCTCCAGAAATCTTTATCCCGTTGCGTGCTGAACGGATAAGGACTGAAAAGTTCCAACTCCTTATAACCGATTTGCGCCAGCATTTGCAGCGTGCCTTCAAAATCCTGCTCAAGTAATTTTGGAATCGAAAAAAGCTGGATGCCGATCCTGTCAATTTTTGATTTTGGTGATACAGATGCCATTAATGAGGAAGTGGAGATCATGCTTCCTGCGGCAGCAACTGCGGATGTTTTGAGAAATCTGCGCCTGTTGATCATGACAGTATGTTTAAATTATTGAGTAAAAGTAAAAAACTTCTTTACCGTAAAATAAAATAAATGGATGCAGGGAACTGCTTAAATTTTCCGGAATAGAACACGGATGAGACGGATTTGAAAGATTTGCACAGATAATATCTTTGATTATTCTGCCTGATTGACGCAGTCGGACAGGTGTTTAATCGGCGTCATCAGTATTCCTGTTTTTCCTTTTGAAAAAGTTTCAACATAAGAATAAACAGTTGTGTATTAAGAGTGGAGCTGTTGTTGTTGCCCATTATTATCAATAAATTTTATTGACAAAGGAAAAACTCCGCAGGGAATATTGGTCGGATACCAGTTTCGATACTCGGGTACAATAATGAATAATCCTTCATCGTCCCCGATCGCCCTGAATTGAAGCATGGGCGGTTGTTTATCAAAATAAGTAAGATGATATTTTTCCAACATGCTGTTTACACAATCATTATATTTTGTCGCGGGATATACAATGCCTATCTCACTTATATTTCGTAATTGTTTTGAAGAGAAAGGTTCATCCGTAAGATCATGCAGGTCAAACCGGGCAATGAACTCAACAATATTTCCTGCGGGATCAATAAAGTAAACCGATTTAGCATGCCACCCGCTGAAGTCGGCGATATAGCTTTTGTAATCGTCTATCCATAAAATTTCAACCTTGTTTTGCAGCCAGGCTAAGGCTTCATCAATTTTATTGGAAGGAATATCAAAGGCAAAATGATAAAAAGGGTTTTCACGGCTCTTGGTTTTTTCAAAAATCAAAACAGAACTTCCTATTATAACACTTATGCTTCCAGAATTGATTTCCAGTGTTTCCAGTTCCAATAAATCTTTATAAAAAATGCGAAGAGACAAAAGATGATTGGTGAGTAATTTTATTTCTTTGATCTGCATGTACTTCGCTTTAAAATTTGATGAAAGTTATCATAGGTACAAAATTTATTCAAAAAACATAGAGCCTTTTCTGTCATCTGTTTTTAAGCTAAAGAAAAAAACCATCCACCTTATCAAGAAAACGTTCATCACTCATACCTGACCTGTTAAACATAATCACACTGCCTTTCTTTCTTCCGGGATAAATTCTCATTTCGCAATAATAACCGCCACCACCGCCTGCATGCGTGAAATATGTATTGCCATTCAAATTTCCTTTGAACCAGGATAAGCACATGCCGGTATGCATGCCTGATGATAAAAAATTTTCAGTAAAAAGCATTTGCTTAAATTCATTATTCAAAAAAACGCAATCTTCTTTCAGCCACTGCTGCACATATTTTACAAAACCGTTGATGCTGCCGATCAGCCCTCCATAAGAAATTCCATTCACATAAAAAGGACGAAATGGTATCCATCCATTTTCGGGAGCATCTGTATATTTCTTTTTATCCATCATAAAGCCGAGCAGAAAATTCATTAGGCTAAATCTTCTTTGATATCCTGTTGCATGATGGGAAAAATGGGGAATGATAAAATCTATTTCTGATGAAGCAATGCCTGCTTTTTGTAAAATGGATTCGCGTATAAATTCACTGTATTCTATTTCTGATACATCTTCAATCATCTGCCCGAGCAATACATATCCAAGATTGGAATAAGAAAATTTTTCTCCCGGGTTTGATCTCAGTTTATTGTGTCTTTTAAAAACCTCGCTGAAAAATTTGTTGCGGTCAAAGCTGTTTTGCTCTGATAAAAGATGAATCCATTTTAATGGCAATGGATTGGGCAAGCCTGCTGTGTGTGTAAGCAATTGCCTGACAGTGAAATCCTGTTCATATTCAATGGATGGAAGATATTTTTTTGCCGGTTCATCCAGATTTATTTTTTCATGCTGCGCTAATTGAAGGATGGCTGTTGCAGTAAATGTTTTGGTAACAGAATAAGCATTGAAAGTAGTGAAGTTGTTTGCAGAAATTTTTTGTGCTATATCTGCAAGTCCATTATTATATTGAAATATAATCCTGTCGTTGTCAAAAAATTGATAAATAACTGAAGGAGTTTTATTATTATCAATTTGCTTATCCAGAATTTTTTCAACAGTCATGCTGCAAAAGTGAAGAAAAAATCTAAGCGTTATTATACACTTTATACACCGGTTCTCTCAGCGGCAATCCTTTTTCACTGCATATAAATTCCAATAGATCAGCAAGCTGCTCCGGCTTCACCCAATTATCCGGATTTGCGTCGGGCATGCTGCTCCTGTTGATAGCAGTATCAATGGTACTGGGCACCACAACAGATGCAACTATATTGCTTCCTTTGTTTTCTTCATTGATAAACTCTGCCAGCTTAAACAATAAAGATTTAGTTAATGCGTATGCTGCCAGGCTTTTGCCCTGTACAGGATTTATTGCCGGCCTTGCGCCGATGAAAACCAAACGCCCATAGCCATTTTGCTGCATGTGCGCTATCAATGGGCGGGAAACAAAATATGCAGTTTCAAAATTGAGAGAAAATTGTTTTTGAATATCTGCACCCGATGTTGCAGTTACATTTCCCATTGCAAAACCTCCTACCAACAGTAAAGCTCCATCTACTTTTCCGTGCTTTGCAATCACATCATTCACGAAATCTGCCGTTTCATTTTCATTCGTGAGGTTGACAGAACGGAATTCAAAATTTGAATTGCTCTCTGCAAAATCAAGATGATCTTTTTTTGCGTCAACTGCAACCACAGAATAACCTTCTTCAAGGAATTTTTTAACAGCGGCTGTTCCGAGATTTCCATTTGCACCTGTGATAATAACTGTCTTCATATTTTTTATTTATGCCACAAAATTAAACCTATTAGGCTTTTATTGCGTCGGCTTGCCGACATTATGGAATACTTTTTAAAAACTATAAAAAAATCCTCAATGTTAAAAAAAATTTTGCAGGTAAATCAAATTTTCTACTTTTGTTGACCATTCGGTTAAACTATATGGTTAAAAAAAGTATAGACCTCAGTACAGAGGAAAAGATATTGCAGGGAGCGAGGAAAGTCTTTATGACAAAGGGCATGACAGGGGCCCGCATGCAGGATATTGCTGATGAAGCAGGCATCAATAAATCCCTGCTGCATTACTACTTCCGGGATAAGGATAAATTATTTGAAATGATTTTCCTGAAAGAAGCACAAAAGTTCTTTCCCAGGATCAACATGATATTTGAGTCGGGTATTCCGCTCTTTGAAAAAATACAAAGATTTGTTCATGAGTATATTGATGAAATGCAGCAAAACCCTTACCTGCCCTGGTTTGTACTCAATGAAATACACCGTGATCCGGAAAACTTCTTATATAAAGTCTGGGGAAAGGATAACCTGCCGAGACCGCAGAAATTTCTGGAACAAATTGAGCAGGAAGTAAAAAAAGGAACCATCAAAAGAATCAGCCCGCTGCATTTGCTGATGAACCTGCTATCCATGACAATATTTCCATTTGTAGCCAGGCCAATGATGGAACGTAATCTTGGGCTTGACGAATTGCAATTCAGGGCTGTCATGGAGCAAAGAAAGCAGGAGATACCTAAGTTTATCATTGACTCAATTAAAAAGTAATTTTTTATTTAAAAATTAACCAGGCGGTTAAAAATGATTTGTATGAAAAAATGGTTATTTATTTTCCTGATAACGGGCACCAAAGTTTTTGGCCAGTCATTTACTTTAGAAAAGATAAATGAATTGGCAAAACAGAATTTCCCGCTCATAAAGCAGCAGGACCTCGTGAATCAAACCAGGGACATCTCTGTTGAAAACCTGCAGAAAAATTTTCTTCCTCAATTTAAGTTA
This sequence comes from Parafilimonas sp., assembly GCA_023251275.1. Lineage (GTDB taxonomy): Bacteria > Bacteroidota > Bacteroidia > Chitinophagales > Chitinophagaceae > JAHEZC01. The sequence goes on from JAHEZC010000036.1 coordinate 4,341, forward strand.
AGCGGACAAGCCACTTACCAGTCTGCCGTTACAGAACTGAAAATCCCCATACAGGGTGTACATATTGAGACGTTGAATAAAGATCAGTACAAGGTGCTTGCCGATGTGAACCAGTTGATTTATGACGGAGGTGTGATAAAACAACAGAAAGAAATACAGCAACTGAATGCAGATGTTCAGCAGCAACAGATAGAAGTCGAATTTCACCAGTTAAGAGACCGTATTAACCAGCTTTATTTAAGTGTACTTTACCTCGATGAACAATTAAAACAATCCGGTTTGGTAAAAGAAAACATTCAAACCGGGATTAAGTCAATAGAAGCGCAGGTGAATAATGGTGTGGCATTTAAATCGAATCTGAATCTGCTGAAAGCACAATTGCTGCAGACCGATCAGCGGACAACAGAACTCCTGGCCACCCGCAAAGGTCTGCTCGAAACGATTGGCTTATTCATCAATCAGCCTGTAAATGAACGGGCAGTTTTTGAAAAACCAATACCCGGTAATACCATTGATACACTTACTATCCAAAGGCCAGAACTGCAGTTGTATTCAGCACAGCAAAAATTATACAGCGAGCAGAACAAGCTGATTGATGCAAAAAATTCTCCCAAAGCGAGTTTATTTTTTCAGGGCGGTTATGGCAGGCCCGGCCTGAATTTTCTTGAAAACAAATTTGACTTCTTCTATACGACCGGCATCCTTTTTAACTGGTCATTGGGCGGATTATATACCTCAAAAAAAGAAAAAGCACAGGTGCAGATTAACAACAGGATGGTAGATGTGCAAAAAGATCTGTTCCTCCTTAATACAAATGCCCAATTAAAACAACAGGGATCAGAAATTGACAAAATGCAGCAGCTTGTTTCGCAGGATGATGCTATCATTGACCTTCGGAACAAAGTAACCGAAGCTGCGAAAGCACAACTTGAAAATGGCGTCATTACGGCCAATGACTACCTGCAGCAGGTAAATGCTGAAGACCAGGCAAGACAGACGAAGATCACACACGAATTGCAATTACTGCAGGCAAAAATTAATTATCAAACAATATCAGGCAACAAATAGAAAAGCATTATGAAGACGAATCATTCTATCATCACTACGGCAGTTTTATTTTTATTCACTGCCTGTCACCAAAGCGAAAATAAATTTGATGCATCAGGAACCTTTGAAGCGGATGAGGTAATCGTGTCATCAGAAATTTCAGGCAAGCTTCTTTCCTTTAATGTAAGTGAAGGAGCAGCACTTGCAAAAGACAGTGTAATTGGCTTCATTGATGCCACTAATCTTTCCTTACAGAAAGAACAGGTAGAGGCAAGCATCAATGCATTGAGTGAGAAAACGGCTGATGTAACGCCACAGGTTGAGCTATTGGAAAATCAATTATCAGTTCAGCAATCACAGTTGGATAATTTGAAACATGAAAAGGCAAGGATTGAAAATCTTTTAAAAGCTGATGCTGCCACCGGTAAACAACTCGATGATATTAATTCGCAGGTTGATATGTCGGAAAAGCAAATGGCTGTAACCCGCCAGCAGATTGCGGTACAGCGTAATAACATATCCACGCAAAACAGGAGCATTTTAAGCGAAGCGGAACCATTGGAAAAAAGAGTCGCTCAATTACAGGACCAGGTGCAACGTTCCAATATTATGAATCCAATTTCCGGAACGGTGCTTACAAAGTATGCACAGGCAGGGGAAATAACTGCTGCAGGAAAGGCTTTGTATAAGATTGCTGATCTGTCTTCCTTAAATCTTCGTGCTTATATTACCGGCACACAGTTGTCGCAGGTGAAATTAAATCAGGTGGTAAAAGTGATGATTGATGATGGCGCAGATAAATACAAAGAATACCCCGGAGTAATAACATGGATTTCAGATAAAGCGGAATTTACTCCCAAAACAATTCAAACAAAAGAAGAAAGAGCCAATCTGGTGTATGCTTTAAAAATAAATGTAAAGAATGATGGCTTTCTTAAAATAGGAATGTTTGGTGAAGTGTTGTTAAAATAAAGACATGAGTGCAGTTATAGTTGAAAACATTATTAAGACTTACGGTGCAAAAAAAAATGTTGTCACGGCATTGAATGATATTTCTTTTGAAGTAAAGAAGGGAGAACTGTTTGGAATAATTGGCCCCGATGGTGCAGGCAAAACTTCCCTGTTCAGAATTTTAACTACGTTGTTAATTGCAGATAAAGGAAAAGCAGCCGTGGATGGTTTTGATGTGGTGAAAGATTATAAGGAGATAAGAAAAAGGGTGGGATACATGCCGGGAAAATTTTCTTTATACCAGGATTTGAGTGTAGAAGAAAACCTGGAATTTTTTGCTACCATTTTCAATACTTCCATTGAACAGAATTATGATTTGATCAAAGATATTTACCGGCAGATAGAACCCTTTAAAAAAAGAAAAGCCGGCAAACTTTCCGGAGGTATGAAACAAAAACTGGCATTGAGTTGTGCCTTGATTCACCGCCCTTCTGTTTTGTTTTTGGATGAACCCACAACAGGTGTAGATGCTGTTTCCCGTAAAGAGTTTTGGGAAATGCTGAAAAAACTGAAAGAGCAGGGCATTACCATTCTTGTTTCGACTCCTTATATGGATGAAGCTGGTTTGTGCGACGAGGTGGCATTGATTCAAACGGGTAAGATTCTTTCCATCAATACTCCGCAGGGAATTATAAAAGATTTTAAAAAACCGCTCTGGGCTGTTAAATCATCTGATATGCTGAGACTTTTGAATGAAATGCAGGCGCTGGATGATGTAGAAGATATTTACCCTTTTGGCGAATACCATCATGTATTACTTAAAAAAGAATACGGCAGGGAACAGTTGGTGCAATGGATTAGAAATTATTCGCATGAAGATGCAGTAGTACAAAAAGTGGAACCGGATATAGAAGATTGTTTTATCTCTTTGATGAAAAATTAATTATGGCAAATGATAAAGTGATAACGGCAGATAAATTAACCAAGCGCTTTGGTGATTTCGTAGCAGTAGATAGAATAAGTTTTGAGGTAAATAAAGGAGAGATATTTGGTTTTTTGGGCGCCAATGGGGCAGGCAAAACAACTGCCATGCGGATGCTGTGCGGATTATCAATGCCTACGTCTGGTGAAGCATCAGTGGCGGGGTTTGATGTATATAAAGAAAATGAAAAAATAAAAAAGAACATTGGCTACATGAGTCAGAAATTTTCTTTGTACGATGATTTAACGGTGAAGGAAAATATGCGGTTCTATGGTGGTATTTATGGAATGAGTAATAAGTTCATCAAAGAAAAAACTGCATTCATTCTCGAATATCTTCACCTGCAAAGTGAAGCGGATAAACTGGTAAAATCACTGCCCTTAGGATGGAAACAAAAGCTCGCTTTTTCTGTAGCTATTTTTCACGAGCCCGGTATTGTTTTTTTAGATGAACCAACGGGTGGTGTGGACCCTGTTACAAGAAGAGAATTCTGGAATATGATTTACAACGCATCAGATACAGGCATTACCATTTTTGTAACAACGCATTATATGGATGAAGCAGAGTATTGTAACAGGGTGAGTATAATGGTGGACGGAAGAATTGATGCATTGGATACACCGGCAGCATTAAAGAAAACCTATGAAGCTGCTTCCATGGATGAAGTCTTTTTAAAGCTGGCACGGAAAGCAAAAAGGAGTGCGGATTAGTATGAAACAATTTTTTTCATTTGTAAAGAAGGAGTTTTATCATATCTGGCGGGATAAGCGCACTATGTTTATTCTCTTAGGCATGCCCATCGTACAAATTATAATTTTTGGTTTTGCATTGACCAATGAAGTAAAGAATGCAAAAATTGCTGTACTCGATAATTCAAAAGATGAAGCTTCTTTATCATTGATCAGTCAAATAGATGCGAGCCGTTATTTTGAATTAGAAAAAAACCTGCATTCTTATACAGAAATCGAAACAGAATTTCGCCGGGGGAAAATAAAATTAGCTCTTGTAATACCACAACATTTTGCCGAAGACATTCAGCATCTGCACAAAACACAGGTGCAATTGATTGCTGATGCTTCTGACCCAAATGTAGCCAATACCTTAACGAATTATGCTGCGTCTGTCATCATGGATTACCAGAAACGGATCACCAACGACAAAAAATTACCTTATACAATTGATACAGAACTGAGGATGTTATATAACCCGCAATTAAAAGGCGCTTACAATTTTGTTCCGGGCGTGATGGCCATGGTGCTTTTGTTGGTCTGTACGATGATGACTGCTATCACTATTGTAAAAGAGAAGGAAATGGGCACTATGGAAGTGATGCTGGTATCACCCATGAAGCCCCAAATGATTGTATTGGCAAAAGCTGTTCCTTATCTTGTTTTATCTGCTGTAAATATTGCAAGTATTTTATTGCTGAGTGTGTTTGTGCTGGAAGTGCCTATCAATGGCAGCCTGGTGTTATTGGTTTTTGAAAGTATTTTGTTTACACTGGTATCACTTTCACTTGGATTATTGATTTCTTCCGGCGCAGAGTCGCAACAAACAGCTATGTTTATTTCACTGATAGCATTGTTTCTTCCGACAATTATGCTGAGCGGGTTTATGTTTCCTATTGAAAATATGCCATTGCCATTAAGAGTTATATCGAATATAGTTCCTGCAAAATGGTACTACAGCATTGTGAAATCAGTGATGATAAAAGGCACAGGATTGTACGTCATCTGGAAAGAAACCCTGATACTCTTTGGTATGATGATTTTCTTTTTAACACTCGCGATTAAAAAATTTAAAATACGATTGGCATGAGGTCACTAAGATTTCTGTTGCAGAAAGAATTCAGGCAAATATTCCGCGACCCGGCTATATTAAGAGTAATATTCATTATGCCGGTGATACAACTATTGATCCTTCCCTGGGCGGCAGATTACGAAATGAAAGATATCCGGCTGAGTGTAATTGACCAGGACCATTCATCGTATTCACAAAAACTCATTTCAAAAATTACTTCTTCCGGTTATTTTATTTTAAACGATAATTCTGCATCCTATAAAGATGCTTTAAATGAAATTGAACATGACTATTCAGACCTGGTATTGGAAATTCCGCCTTCATTTGAAAAGAACCTGGTAAAAGAAGATGAATCAAAATTGTTTATGGCATTGAATGCGATCAATGGAGTTAAAGCAAATCTTGGTGGCGCTTATTTACGAAGCATCATCCAGGATTTTAATAAAGAAGTAAGATTGGAGTGGATTCAATTCCCCCGGTTTAACCCCGAACTATCTATTGAAGTCACTTCATCCAACTGGTTTAACCCATTGATGAACTATAAATATTTTATGGTGCCCGGTATATTGGTGATACTTCTCACGATGGTTGGTTCAAACCTTGCGGCAGCAAATATTGTAAAAGAAAAAGAAATCGGAACTATAGAGCAGATCAATGTAACACCGATCAAGAAATATCATTTTATCCTCGGCAAACTGATACCCTTCTGGATTTTAGGATTGGTAATATTAACGTTTGGATTAACGATTGCGAGGTTTGCCTATGGTATAATTCCGGCGGGAAGTTTTTTAACCATTTATATTTTCGCAGCAGTTTATTTGCTGGCAATACTTGGCCTGGGTTTATTAATTTCAACTTATGCTGCCAACCAGCAACAGTCCATGTTGCTTTCTTTTTTTATGATGATGATTTTTATTTTGCTTGGAGGATTATATACGTCAATTGACAGTATGCCTGAATGGGCGCAATGGATCACGAAATTTAACCCCGTTTCTTATTTTATAAATGTGATGCGGATGGTGGTACTGAAGGGCAGCAGCCTTGCTGATATTAAGGAACAATTGTTTATTATGATGGGCTTTGCTATTGCATTAAATGGATGGGCAATTCTCAGTTATCACAAAAGGGCATAAGAAAAATCTTCGTAAAATTGGATTGCCTTTAATTATCTTTTAGAAATAAAAGAAGAGAAGAATGATTCATGAATGTCACGAGAATGTTTTAATGAATTTGAGAAAAGTATAGCACGACAGAATTTATTTTCAAAAAAAATTATTTAAAAACATTTTTGAATTATATTGACGCCCTTATATCCGGCAATGCTTTTACTCGGTATTGATATTGGCACTTCCTCTGTTAAAGTTTCTGTAGTTGATTCGCAGACACAGTTGTGTATTGCATCGGCACAATATCCCGAAACTGAAGCTGCTATTATTTCCCGACATAGGGGCTGGGCCGAACAATCTCCCGAATCCTGGTGGCAATATATTTTTCATGCGCTGCAGAAAGTACATTCGACAAAGGCTTACGATCCGATGGATATAATCGCGATTGGTATAGATTACCAGATGCATGGCCTTGTGTTGGTGGATAAAAATAAAAACTCATTGCGTGATGCCATTA
>JAHEZC010000508.1 GCA_023251275.1 Parafilimonas sp.
TAGTTACGGAAAATAAGAAAGCGCAATGAGGACAGGCAATGCAAATTCAGGGAGAATTTTTTTATTATGCCCGAATTGATGAACAAGTTCAAGGCTGTCTTTTGTGGTAAATGATTCCGGATCAAATCTTTCTGCCGGCTGCTGGCCTTTGGTATTGATAAATAAAATTACTGCTGTGAGTACAAATAAAAATCTTTCGGTGAATTTCATACAGCGAAAATAACCACTGCAGTTTTTTTTCGGCGAACATAAGTATGAAAATAATGTTACAATTTTCCGAAACTTATTTATCGTTATTTATAAAGCCAATATAATTGAGTAATCAGACAGGAAAGTTTTTTAATGAGACAGTGACACTATATTTTCTTTACACCTAACCCGGGCAAGCCCGACATGCTCATGAATCCGTCTTTAATTATAAAGCCTCCTTCCACCAGGTCTTTGCTTATATCAAAGCTTCCGTCTAGATCGAGATAACCAGTATTGCTGCAGGAAAAGGCTGCATGCAGCGCTGCGGATATACTCACAATGCTTTCATCATTACATCCCCAAAATAAATTTATATCCGAATGTTTTGCAATAGTTGCAATTTCTTTTGCTGCTTTTATCCCGCCGCATTTCATGAGCTTAATATTAAACACACCGTAAGGTTTAGGGTTTTGTGCCAGCATCATTGCCGAAGTTGCATCAAGTAATGACTCGTCTGCAACCAAAAATTTTCGTTCTTCTGCATTCAATTCTGTCAATTGATTTTCTTCACCGACCTTTAGAGGCTGCTCGATCAATTCAATGTTTAAATTCTTTGTTTGCTCAATAAATTTTTTTAGATCGCTTAAACTATAGCCAAGATTGGCATCAACACGGATAACAATATTATTACCAAAATTTTCTGAGAGTTTGTGAACACGTTCAATGTCCTGATCTGCATCAATACCTGTCTTGATCTTCAATATCCGAAACCCTGATGTATAATAACTATTCGCTTCTTCGATCATCGCTGCTGTTTCCTTTATGCCGATGGTAATTGATGTGGGCAGTGATTGCATTTTTCTTCCATAAAAATCAACCACAGGTATTTGAAGAAACCTGCAGAATGCATCATGCAGCGCAATATCAACGGCTGCAAGTGTGCCCGGAAGTTTGGGAAAATGAACAGCCGTTTCATCAATCAATTGATTAAAGTTTCGGATGTCTCTGCCTGTAAGATTCTGAACAAATTCAGATTGCAGATTCTGCAAAGTATCCGCCGGTGTTTCTCCCACTACATCAGGAGAAGGGCTTGATGCACCGATTCCTGTTATGCCGTTTTCCAGTGTTACTTCAATAAAAATAATTTCTGTGTCAGCAATCGTTTTATACGCGATGGTATAAGGCTTTGTCAGCGGCAATTTCTCCAGCCATGCATTGATGGATATTATTTTCATGTAATTATTTTTAAACAAAGATTTTAAATCTGTTTGAACTAATTATTACAGAGGTAAATTATAGATGCCTCCGCTGCCGGCATGACAATCAATAGTTGAAAAGCTGTACTGAAGTAAAATATTATACTAATGCCTGTCATTATAACGAAGGAGAAATCTATCATTTTATTCTATCAGTTTTTTTATTACCGGCACAACTTTTTTTACTCCCTGTTGTAATGGCAGCAATACCGGGATATGCAATTCATTTTCATACTCCTGCTGAAATGCAATCGCTTTTTCCGTTGTACAATGTTCTGTGTTCAATGCAATCGCAATTACTTTCGAGCCATACATTTTTATCAATTCAATTTCAGAAGAAACAGAATGTATCTCTCCCCATTCCGGTACATCTTCATAATATTTTCGCATGGGTGCATGTACGAGTATCGTATGCTTTGCATTTCCCGATACCAGTATTTCCGATCCGCATGGACCGGTAGGATTCCGCAATGCGGATTGGCCTTCAACGAAAATCACATCTGCATGGGTTTCTTTTGAGCAGGAAATAATCGCATGTTCCAGTTCTCCTGAAATAAAATCATTCAAAGTAGAATCGAAAATGAAACCATATTTTCCGCCCTGCAGCCAACCTGTTTGGCCCGTATAGATCATCTGCGCATTTAATCCTTCATCTTCACATGCTTGTCGAACCATGCGGTAGGTTGTTCTTTTCCCCAATGCACAATCTGTACCTATAACAGCAATTACTTTTGAAGTAATTGAAAAAATATCACCTGTCCAGAAATGAAGGTCTTTCTTATTTTTTGGTTTGCGTACATCAATTAATTCCACGCTATACTGTGAAGCCAGGGAAACAATAGAAGGCATATCATTTAAAAAATCGTGCAGGCCGTTTACGATGGATATTTTTTTCCTGATGCATGATTCGATAACGGGAATAAAGTTTTCGGGCAAAACTCCACCCACAGTTGCAATGCCGATAATGCAATAACTGAGACTATTCAAAACGGTAATTGCTTCATCAACAGTGGCAAACACAGGGATGTTCCGGTGAATGCCATCGAGCGCTTCACCCGCATCTTTTCCATGATGCACAGGGTCTATCACACCGACGATCTCATAGCGGTCGGTTCCCCGGATCAATCCATGCGCAGTTTTTGCATCATACAGATGTAACATTCCGCCGGTAAGTATAATTGCTTTGGGTTTATGACTATCGTTTATCACATTCAATAATTTTTGATGATAAACATAAGCATTATTTTTTGCGGGAGAATTTTTATGAGATTGCCGGGACAATTTTATTGCGCAAAAAAATATTCAAAAAAAATTTGCGCAAGTAAATGCTTGCATATATATTTGCAAGCAGATGCTTGCATAAATGCGTCAATAATAATGGAAATAAGAAGAGATGTTTTCCAGGCAATAGCTGACCCTACACGGAGAGAGATCATCAATTTAATTGCTGACCAGACGCTG
>JAHEZC010000509.1 GCA_023251275.1 Parafilimonas sp.
TGCACAGTAATTTTGATACTCAATTTTACGTGTGTGAAAAAACAACAAATTATCCTGGTAAGCAGCAGTTTGATTTTTTTGATGGTATTATTCTTTTTTGGAAGAACAACTTCTCTGAAATCCGAAACCGATGTTATTGTTCCAAAGCAAGCCGGGGAGGCCGTATCCATCCTGACTACCCAAGACCTTATTACAAAAGCAAAGCAGCACCTTACAATACAACAGGCTTCATACCTTTCCCAATTGGAAAACAGTGTGGTGCGTGGCGATGTAAAAGATCAGCAAATAGCCGTTTATTATCAACTGGCAAAATTCTGGGGAGACAGCCTGCATCATCCGGAATTACGGTCATATTACCTGGGTGAAGCTGCTAAATTGGAAAATTCTGAAAAAAACCTCACCTTTGCGGCCCGTTTGCTGTTAGATGCCTTAATGGCGGAAGACAATCCTGCCCGGCAAAAGTGGATGGCAACGGAGGCAAAATCGCTGTTTGAAAAATCGCTCACCATCAATCCCAACAACGATTCTTCAAAAATCGGAATCGGGGCTTGTTATATTTTCGGGAATATTTCCGACAATCCGATGGAGGGTATTTTAGCCGTCAGAGAGATCGCAGCAAAGGATCCGGATAACCTGTATGCGCAATTAATCCTGGGGCTGGGAGGTGTTAAAAGCGGTCAATATGATAAGGCCATTGAGCGGTTTTTGATCGTTGTGCGAAAACAACCCTATAACCTTGAAGCGATTTTAAATCTCGCTGAAACCTATGAAAGGGTCGGTGATAAAACCAACGCCGTAAAATGGTATATGGCTGCTCAGAAAATGATTTCTTTGCCCGAGGCCAAAAATGAACTTGAAAAAAGAATAAAAGCATTGCAATAAAATTCGATTTATTAACCAAAAAAATTATTGATTATATGCCTTGTGGTAAAAAGAGAAAGCGTCATAAAATTGCAACCCATAAACGCAAAAAAAGATTAAGAAAAAACCGGCATAAAAAGAAAAACAAATAACATTACTTGCCATAGCCAATGCCGGAACCAGTTTCCGGTATTGATAACTAACACGGCTGCCATCCGTTACCTGCAGGCAACTTTTACCTTTTCCTTATCTAATTCTCCGGCAGCGCAGCGTGTAGTGAAGATGTGATGTATTAATGAAGACTGCTTTTGCATTTGCAGAAGCATAACTAAAAGTTGCATTGTGAACAAAGAACTTATTATTAACGCAGCCCCTAACAGCGTTGAGATTGCCTTGCTTGAAGATAAAAAGCTTGTGGAGCTGCATCATGAAAAATCTGACGCCATATTTGCTGTTGGCGATCTCTATCTTGGGAAAGTAAAAAAATTAATACCGGGTCTCAATGCAGCTTTTGTGGACGTCGGATTTGAAAAAGATGCTTTTCTGCATTATACTGATTTAAGCCCTTTTGCACGTTCGCTGCTCAAATTTACTCAGCTATGTATTAATGACAAATCTGAAGATATCTTTGATTTTTCCAAATTTCAGATAGAGCCTGAAATAATAAAAACCGGGAAGATTAACGAAGTGCTTAGCGGTAAGCCAAGCATTCTTGTGCAGATATTAAAGGAGCCAATTGCAGCGAAAGGCCCCCGCCTGAGCTGTGAAATTTCTTTGCCGGGAAGGTTCGTAGTAATCACGCCTTTTAATGAAATTGTTGCCGTATCAAAAAAGATTCATTCGTCTGATGAAAGAAAAAGGTTGCAGAAAATTGTAGATGCCATCAAGCCAAAAAATTTCGGAGTAATTGTACGCACAGCAGCCGAAGGCAAAAAAACTGCTGAATTGCATGAGGATCTCCTTATGCTTATTGAAACATGGAAAGCGCTTCAGAAAAACCTTAAAGGCGCTGAAGCGCCTTGCAAAGTAATGAGCGAGCAGGATAAAACCACGAGCATCCTTCGTGATCTGCTCAGCGAAGATTTTAACCGCATTATTACCAACGACAGAAATATTTATAACGACACAAAAACATATATCCAGAAGATTGCGCCTGATAAGTCTGATATAATTTCATTCCATAATAATGGCCTTCCAATTTTTGACCAATTCGGAATTACAAAGCAGGTAAAATCCTCTTTCGGAAAAACTGTGAACCTGCCAAGTGGCGCCTACCTCATTCTTGAACATACAGAAGCGCTTCACGTGATTGATGTGAACAGCGGGTATAAGAGTATCAGTAATAACCAGGAGGAGAATGCGATGGAAACAAATCTTGAAGCGGCAGAAGAAATTTCCCGGCAACTGCGGCTGAGAGATATAGGTGGAATAATAGTGGCCGACTTTATTGATATGAAACTGCAGGAAAACAAAAGAAAACTGCAGGAAGCTATGGAAAACTTCATGCATTCAGACAGGGCAAAGCATGCAGTACTGCCAATTTCAAAATTTGGGCTCATGCAGATTACAAGACAACGCATGCGCCCGGAAGTGAGCATCAATACAAGTGAAATTTGCCCTTCCTGCAATGGCACCGGAAAAGTATCTTCTACACTGCTGCTCGAAGATGAGATTGAAAAAAGACTGCACTACCTGGTAGTGCACCAGCATAAGAACCTTACAATTTTTGTACATCCCATTTTGTACTCTCATTTGACCAAGGGATGGTTTTCTATCAGGTGGAAATGGAAAAGAAAATTCAAGACAGGGATCAAATTAAAAGCCAACTCAGATTATTACTTCACAGAGTTTCATTTCTTCGATGAAAATGACGAGGAGATAAAGATTTAGCAAGGAACTAATGATTCCCTATTTCGCTCTTTTTATCTCTCTTTTATTTCAATTCTTTGATTTTAATGTTTCTGAAATAAATCGGGGCGCCGGCATGTTTGCCCTGGAAGCCGATGTACCCATGCAAAGGCAGTGCGGACATAGGGTTGCTCAG
>JAHEZC010000510.1 GCA_023251275.1 Parafilimonas sp.
ATTGCATTGTCAAATGCACTTTTTTGCATAAGAATTCTTGCACTGTCACGCAAGGTCTTTATATCCTGCGCCTGTACTATACCAACGCTTACCCCGGTACAAAACAAATACAATATAAATTTATTCATATCACTGCGGCTATTCATAAATCAAATGAGTAAGCAATCCATCCCTGAGCTTCGGCTCAAACCACGTACTCTTCGGGGGCATTATATTGCCGCTGTCGGCAATGTCAAATAACTGTTCAATACTTACGGGATACAAACTGAAAGCAAGCGCCATCTCACCGCTGTCAACTCTTTTTGAAAGCTCGTCCAATCCTTTTATTCCGCCAACAAAATCTAAATTTTCATCAGTGCGCTGATCGTGTATATTCAATAACCTGCTTAATATATTATTCTGGAGAATAGTTATATCGAGCACACCAAGCGGGTCGTCTGAATAAGAGCCTTCTTTGGCTGTTAATTTATACCATCTGCTATTAAGATATAAGCCAAACTCGTGCAATTGTGTTGGTTTATATGCATCACTGCCAATTTCTTCCACAAGGAAGTTTTCATTAAGCAACTGTAAAAAAGATTCGGAATTGTGGCCGTTCAATGTTTTTACAAGGCGGTTATAATCCATTATCAGCAATTGATTTGAAGGGAACAGTGTTGTCAGAAAAAAACCGGCATTTTCGGTTGCATTTTTTCCCAATTCCATTTTCACTTTAGCGGCGGAAGCAGCTCGGTGGTGGCCATCCGCAATGTAAGTACACGGTACTGATGCAGCAAACAATTCTGTGATGTCATTAATAGTCGCAGTATCATTTACTATCCATACTGTATGTTGTATTCCGTCATTTGAAGTAAAATCATAAATGCCGGATTTTTCACTTATCCATTTATTAACCAGGGAATCAAGAGCTGCAACATTTCGATATGTAAGGAAAACATTGCCTGTCTGCGCCCCTGTTGCTTTGATATGATCTATGCGGTCCTGTTCTTTATCAGGCCTGGTAAATTCATGCTTTTTGATGGTATCGTTTTCGTAGTCTTCTATGCTGCTCACACATACCAATCCAGACTGTCTGTGTTTTCCGCCTGGTTTCTGCGGATCAGGCATCACAAGAGAATAGATATAATAACAATCTTTATTCTCCCTGAACACTACATCTCTTTTAATAAAAGCAGTCAGATTCTCTTTAGCTTTTTCATATACTGCCGTGCTGTGAGGATTTGTATCTTCAGGAAGGTCTATTTCACTTTTGGTGATATGCAGAAAAGAAATAGGGTTGCCTTGTGCTTCAATTTTTGCTTCAGCGGAGGTCAATACATCATAAGGCGGGCTTGCCACTTGCCTGGCAAATTGTGCCTGAGGACGCAAGGCTTTAAAAGGTTTAATAATTGCCATTCAGTTTTAACTCCCTTTTTAACTTTCTGTCTTATGCAAATTTGTTGTTGAACTCTTTCATCAGATCCACTAATGCTTCCAGGCTGCATATTGGCAAAGCATTGTACATGGAAACCCGTAATCCGCCTACACTTCTGTGCCCCTTTATACCTATCATTCCGTTTTCTTTACACTGCTCCAGAAATTGTTTTTCCAACTCCGGCTTTTCTATTATGAAAACGGCATTCATCCAACTCCTGTCTTCTATTGCCACAATTGGTTTAAACAGCGGCAAGGTATCCAATGCATTGTAAAAAAATTCAGCTCTTTGCCTGCTTCTTTTCTCCATTTCCTCAAGCCCGCCCTCTTTTTTTATCCATCGCATCGTAAGCATGCTTACATACACCGCAAAAACTGGCGGAGTATTTAATAAAGAACCAGCTTCAATATGATTGCCATAATCCATAATGGTTGGTATCGGCCGCTTCACTTTTCCTAACACCTCTTTTTTTACTACTACCAGATTAACGCCTGCTGCGCCTATGTTTTTTTGTGCACCGGCGTATATTAATGCAAATTTTGAAAATTCCATCGGCCTGCTGAAAATATCGCTGCTCATATCTGCAACGAGGGGAACCGTTGTTGCAGGGATATGATGCCATTGTGTACCTTCTACTGTATTATTGGTAGTGTAATGCAGGTATTTTGAATCTTCCGGTACAAAAAAATCTTTGGGAATATAAGTATGCTTTTTATCTTTTGATGAAGATACCACGTTCACATTACCAAATAACCTCGCTTCTTTTATTGCTTTGCTACCCCATATCCCGTTGTCGCAATAAGCTGCAGTTTCATCGGTGTCAAGTAAATTCATTGGCGCCTGCATGAATTGGGCAGTAGCGCCTCCGTGTAAAAAAAGCACTTCATGATCATCGCCCAATTGCATAAATTCTTTTACAAGATATCTTGCTTCAGTCATCACTTCACCAAACCAGTTTGTGCGGTGACCTATTTCAAGAATGGATAACCCTGTGTGATTGAAATTATGTATAGCTTCTGCTGCTTCTGTCAAAACTTCCTGCGGAAGAATTGAAGGTCCTGAATTAAAATTATGCATCTTCATCCCTTTACCGTTTTGTGACTGATAAAAAAAATTTCATCAGAACACTGCAAAGTAATGGCTTTTATAAAAAAGCTATGTTAATTAGATTAAGCCTCCACTTCAGTCACACCGCCTGAAACAGCAAACTTCATCGCATCTCCTGAACTTATGTTGGGGAGCTGTCTTATTTTTTCTTTCGGGACTACATAAGTTACTCCCGTTATGGCGTAAGAAAGCGGGATATATACCACAGCATGGTTAATCATCTCAAAATTGATTGCGTCCTGTTGCGTGATAAATCCGATTCGCCACACATCATTTGCGTCCACACTTACCAATACGGGTTTATCAAATTTTCTTTTATTGCCGGCAAAGGCTTCAAGAAAATCTTTTACCGATGAATAAATGAGTTTGATACCGGGTGTTC
>JAHEZC010000511.1 GCA_023251275.1 Parafilimonas sp.
GCGAGGGTACTTTATAAAAGCTTACCAGTTCATCAAAATTATGCTGGTTATAAGCGGCCCCAATACCTTCGAGTTTCCGTTGCAGAATATATTTGCCTTCATCCGCAATTTTTCTTTTTTCTTCTTTGAGTGCATCTTTTATTTTACTTCTTGCTTTGGCAGTGACCACGAAACCGAGCCAATCCTCGGTAGGTTTTTGCTTGTTACTTGTAATTATTTCAATCTGGTCGCCGCTTCTCAGTTTATGGCTGATGGGAACGAGTTTGTGATTCACTTTTGCGCCAATACATTTACTGCCTATTGCAGAGTGAATAGAGAAAGCAAAATCAAGAGCAGTAGAACCGATGGGCAGCATTTTCACATCGCCTCTTGGTGTATAAACATAAATTTCTTCGGCGAGAAAACTCGTTTTGAAATCCTGCAAAAAATCCACGCTGTCTTCATCCTGGGTGCTGATAGCTTCGCGTATCTGGGTAAACCATTTGTCAAAACGGTCTTCATCCCCTCCTCCGGCTGAGCTGTCTTCTTTGTATTTATAATGTGCTGCGAGACCTTTTTCTGCAATTTCATTCATGCGCCTGGTGCGTATCTGCACCTCCACCCATTTTCCCTGCGGCCCTCTTACAGTGGTATGCAATGCTTCATAACCGTTGTTTTTTGGATTGCTGAGCCAGTCACGGAGCCGTTCGGGTAAAGGGGTGTATTCATCAGTGATCAATGAATACACTTTCCAGCAATCTTCTTTTTCTCTTTCGGGAAGTGAATCAAGAATGACACGTACAGCAAACAAGTCATATACCTCTTCAAAACCCACTGTTTTCTTTTTCATTTTATTCCAGATGGAATGAATGCTTTTTGGCCTGCCATAAATCTCAAAATTAAACCCTCCTTTGGTGAGCTTTTCTTTAATTGGTCTGATAAACTCATTGACGTAGCGTGTGCGTTCACGTTTTGTTTCAGTCAGCTTACGGGCAATTTCCCTGTAATGTTCCGGCTCAAGATATTTCATGGAAAGATCTTCAAGCTCTGTTTTAATATTGTACAAGCCCATGCGATGAGCCAGCGGAGCATATACCCAGACTGTTTCACTTGCAATTTTCAATTGTTTTTCCCGCTTCATATAATCAAGGGTGCGCATATTGTGCAGCCTGTCGGCAAGCTTGATAAGTATTACACGCGGGTCATCAGTAAGTGTGAGTAATATTTTTTTAAAGTTCTCTGCCTGCTGGCTGGAGTTGGCATCTATAACGGTGGATATTTTGGTGAGGCCATCCACGATCCTTGCGATCTCGCTGCCGAATTCTCTTTCCACATCCTCCAACGTTAAATCAGTATCTTCTACTGTATCATGAAGCAGCGCACAAATAGTAGAGCGGATGCCAAGACCGATTTCTTCTACACAAATTCTTGCTACAGCAAGCGGATGAAGTACATAAGGTTCCCCGCTCTTTCGGCGCATGGTTTTATGGGCTTCGGCAGCCATTTCAAATGCGGTACGTACCAGTTCCTTATCACCTTTTTTCAGCTTTGACCGAAGGCTTCGGAGTAAAGCACGGTACTGCCGCAGGATTTCTTTTTTTTCCTGCTCATCGGTGAGGCTATATCTGGGCAAAGGTATTTCCAACGCAATTGCCTGCTCATTCATCTCAATATCCATTGCAACGAATTTACGAAAAGTAGCCGGATTTTCTATAATGTAAAACTTGTGTAATGTGCTGTACGGGTGATTATAACATTCTTTATGCGGAAAAGGGGTTTTTAAACTCATTACCTTTGAGCGAAATTATGAGTGAGGCCATTAAAAAAAAGATATTCGATCTCTCTGTTCTGCGACGTATATTTATCTATGTAAAACCTTACCGCTCGAGGTTTTATGTGAGCCTTCTGCTGGCAATCATACTTGCAGTATTTACCCCTGTGCGGCCTTATCTTATCCAATTAACCATTGATAAAACAACAGGTAAAACAGCCCATTTGCCTGACTGGCTGCACTGGTTTTTATTCAACACCGATATAAATAATCCCATAAAATTGATTGTTGCCATAACGATTTTCCAGGTGCTTTTTTTATTCGCGGAAACATGGTTGCGCTTTCTTTTTTCCTTTCTTACTTCATGGCTCGGACAGAGCGTGGTAAAGGATATGCGGGTAAGTGTTTTCAGGAAGATACTCGGATTAAATTTAAGGCAGTTCGATACTACCCCGATTGGAACACTTACAACAAGAACTATCAATGATATTGAAAGCATCAATGATATTTTTTCTGATGGTTTAGTACCCATTATCGCAGATTTGCTTTCAATCGTTATTATTTTAATTACAATGTTTGTCACAGACTGGCGCCTGACACTTGTTGCGCTGATACCTTTCCCCTTTCTTATTATAGCTACTTACTATTTCAAAGAAAGTGTGAACAAAAGTTTTATCAGGGTAAGAAATGCAGTAGCTGCATTGAATGCTTTTGTGCAGGAACATATTACAGGGATGCTGGTGGTACAGGCATTTTCAGCAGAGCGGAGAGAGATTGAGAAATTCAAAAAAATTAACAGGGAGCACCGCAATGCTAACATCAGGTCAATTTTTGCCTATTCGGTTTTCTTTCCTGTAGTGGAAATTACATTGGCTGTTTCTACGGGCTTGCTTGTTTGGTGGCTGGCGGGCAAAGCCGCAAGTAATCCTGTAAAAGATCAAAACCTTGCCGGTGAGCTTATTGCCTTCATACTTTATTTAAACCTTATTTTCAGGCCATTGCGGTTTATCGCCGATAAATTCAATGTAATTCAAATTGGAATGATAGCCGGTGAACGGGTATTTAAAGTGCTTGACAATAAGGATGAGCCTGAACTTGCCCCGGTTGGTTTGGGAAAGGCCTTCGGCAAGATCAA
>JAHEZC010000037.1:0-3842 GCA_023251275.1 Parafilimonas sp.
CTACAGTACCGCGTCCGGTAATAGAAAATACATCTTCCACGCTCATCAGGAATGGCTGGTCAATAGGACGGGGAGGCAGAGGAATATAAGAATCCACGGCATCCATCAGGTCATCTATTGCCTTCAGCCACTTGTCTTCGCCTGCCAATGCGCCGGTAGCTGAACCTTGTATAATTGGCGTGTTATCACCATCAAAGCCATAAAAGGTAAGTAATTCCCGGATTTCCATTTCAACCAGTTCCAGTAATTCGGGATCATCCACCAGGTCAACTTTATTCATAAATACGACCATACGGGGAACACCTACCTGGCGAGCCAATAGAATGTGTTCCTTTG
Source organism: Parafilimonas sp. (assembly GCA_023251275.1). Lineage (GTDB taxonomy): Bacteria > Bacteroidota > Bacteroidia > Chitinophagales > Chitinophagaceae > JAHEZC01. The sequence goes on from JAHEZC010000037.1 coordinate 337, forward strand.
TCTGCGGCATAGGGCCGTCAGTAGCTGCCACAACAAGGATAGCTCCATCCATCTGGGCAGCGCCTGTAATCATGTTCTTTACATAATCAGCATGGCCCGGACAGTCAACGTGCGCATAGTGACGATTTAGCGTCTGGTATTCCACGTGAGCAGTATTAATGGTGATACCGCGTTCCTTCTCTTCAGGAGCAGCATCAATTTCATCATACTTTTTTTCCGTTGCCAATCCTTTCTTAGCCAGGTGACTGGTAATAGCAGCAGTCAAAGTGGTCTTGCCATGGTCAATGTGACCAATGGTGCCTACATTTACGTGAGGTTTTTCCCTCTTATAAGTCTCTTTAGACATCTTTATTGGTTTTTACTTGTGTGTTAATATGTAGCCTTGAGCCATCTGCTGTCAGCTATGTTTATAATAATTTAGATTGCGACAATCAATTGTCTTTACTTATCTTTTGTCCATCTCACGAATTCAGCAACTCAAATAAAAGGTCATTTTACAATTTTCAATCAATATTTATATGAGCCGTTGATGAGAATTGAACTCACGACCTCTTCCTTACCAAGGAAGTGCTCTGCCACTGAGCTACAACGGCTGGTTTGGAGGTTGTGAGCTTTACCTGCAAAACATTTTTAAGAAGTTCTTCGAACCCATTATTTGCCAACCGTGAAGCGTGATATTATTTTCACCGGCCCGATACAGATATTCGTCCTTTCACTTTCACCCGGTAAAATTTTCTCAATTTGCTGAGCGGAAGACGAGGTTCGAACCCGCGACCTACAGCTTGGAAGGCTGTCGCTCTACCAACTGAGCTACTTCCGCATTTTAATGGGTTCATTCGTCAATGCATACCTGGCATCAAACGAAGGTTCTTCTTATTTTAAAGAGCTATTCCCCTTACCAATTTGCTTCATGGGCAGAAAGAATATTCCTTGTTCTTTCGTGGGCAGGAGTGGATTCGAACCACTGAAGTCGAAAGACAGCGGATTTACAGTCCGCCCCATTTGGCCGCTCTGGAACCTGCCCGGAGTATTGCAGATTGTCAGTTACAGATTCAGATAAAACCTTCAACCAACAAATTCACTGAAAAAATCAGCAGAGCCACTTGTCGGGATCGAACCAACGACCTACTGATTACAAATCAGTTGCTCTACCGGCTGAGCTAAAGTGGCATTTATTTTTTAGAATTTTGCCTCAATTTCACTTAATACAGTTGAGTAAATGACTTACTGATTATTGCAGAAGTACATAAACCAGTCCATGAATTAAGCAGCAATTTTATAATTTCCACCTTTGCCTTGATTTCGGCGGACATAGAAAGAACTGCCCGTTTTTTCGGGATGGCAAAGGTAAGTGAAAACTTAATTCTGCAAAATTATAAATGAAAAATTTCCATGCTGTGCAAATGGTGGTTTCTATGGATTATTTGACAGATCAATCCGGCTAAGCATGGGATTCTCTGAAGCTATTTCAATGGTTACTGAGTCATGTGGTAATACTTTATTTTCTATTACAGAACTGTCATTTACCAGCTTATTGTCAAATTGAAAAACATAATAAATCATCAGTTTTCCACTGGCCAAAAGTTTTCTCTCAATAATATGAGCTTTACTCTTGTCCTTTGAGGCATGGGTGCATGAAACGATGATTGCAGTGGCCCTTAAAGGTTTTCATGCGGCTTGTTTTTCCTTTTTCCTCTTTATCTGGCTAACCAGTGAGTCCCATGCACAATCGAAAGATTCTTCAAAAGACTTGGAAGATGCTTTAACAAAAAAGTCATAGCCGGAAACATGCACTTTAATCTCAGCAATTTTGTCTTTAATGGTGTGCACTATATTATCCAGTTTGAGAAAAACGTCCACTTTGATGATCCTGTCATGAAATGTGGGCAGCTTGTACAACTTTTTACTTACATAATCCAGCAATTTTACATCGGCATCAAAGTGCACTGTTTGGATGTTTACGTTCATAACAAATCGCTTTTAAACTGTGAACAATAAATAAAGAACTTAAAGTAAAGTTAATTTGACATAGGCTGTTTTATTTAAGCTACAAGTTAGTTATTCAGCACAAAAAAATCAAGTTTTTTTTGTTATTATTTTCAGGTATAATGTGGTTAGCTTTTACGCAGAAAATTTAAGCTTTTGGATGAGCTTTTTTAAAAATTTCTTTTAGCCTTCCTATTGTATTGTGCGTATATACCTGGGTAGATGCCAGGCTGGAGTGCCCAAGCAATTCCTTCACAGCATTTAATTCAGCGCCATTGTTCATTAAATGTGTGGCAAATGTATGCCGCAGCACATGCGGGCTCTTTTTTTCAAGGGTGCTTACAAGGCTGAGATTTTTCTTTACCAGGTTGTACACATATTTTGGGTAAAGAGGCTTGCCCTTAGAGTTCACAAAAACTTTTTCATTTTCGCCTGAAGTAAATGGTTTTTCGGCAATATAAGACTGCAATTCGGAGAGCATATCTTTCTGCAAAGGTATTATGCGTTCCTTATTACCCTTCCCCAACACTTTTAAATTCGAATAAGGGGCATCTATTTGTTTTTCTTTCAGGTTTATCAGTTCGCTCAAACGCATACCAGTACTATAAAAAAGTAAAAGTATCAGGCGTTCTGTCCTTCCCTTCCAGTCTGCTGTAAAATCAACATGATCAAAAAGTGTTTGAATATGCTGCTGCTCTACAAATGCCGGTAAACGTTTATTTGATTTGGGTACAGCAACGGTTCCCATCGGTGTTTTGTGAATTATATCCTGCTTCATCAGGAATTTAAAAAATGATTTTAATGCAGATATTTTCCTTCCTATGCTTTTGGATGATATATTTTCTTCCTTGAGTTCAGCGAGCCAGGAACGGATAAACGAAGAAGAAATATTTTCAAGAGAAGGGACATCAAACCGGCTGGTGAGAAATGCGAAAAATTGACCGAGGTCATTCTGGTAAGAAATAACCGTATTTTCTGAATATCTTTTTTCGAACTTAAGATAGTCCAGGAAAGATTGTACCTGCGGATAATGGGTTAGTGACATAAAAACAGTCACAAAGTTATGAAACCTTGTGACTGCAGGAATATATTTGACTTTAGGAAATTATACTTCGATTTTACCGCTTGCTATTTTCTGCTTATACACAGCCTTCAGCACTTCACTGCGTCGTTTGATGGAAGGCTTGGTATAGCTTTGGCGCTCTCTCAACTGGAGCAAAACTTTGCTCTTTTCAAATTTTTTCTTATACTTTTTAAGCGCTTTGTCAATATTTTCGCAATCCTTTGAATCGATTATTAGCATAAAAAATACTCCCTTTTAGAAATTTTGTGGGCGCAAAGATAAGACTATCGCTCAAAATTCCAAATCCCCGTTAACAAATCGGGAAGGCAGTAGTAACTTGCAATATGTTCACAGGTATTATAGAATCATCGGGCAAGGTTGATACAGTGCAAAGCAATGGCAGCAACAAAACTTTTTGGATAAGCTCTGCAATTTCCAATCAATTAAAAATTGACCA
>JAHEZC010000037.1:3852-10666 GCA_023251275.1 Parafilimonas sp.
TTACTGTGGAAGAAGTTAAAGAAAGCAGCCATCGGGTTACAGCCATTGAAGAAACATTATCGAAGTCAAATATTGGTTTGTGGAATATTGGCTCTGAAATAAATATAGAAAGATGCATGGTAATGAATGGCAGGCTGGATGGCCATCTTGTGCAGGGGCACGTTGACACAACCGCAACCTGTATTGATAAAAGAGATTTAAGCGGAAGCTGGGAGTTTCGCTTTCAATTTCCGCCAGAGTTTGCACATCTTCTGATTGAAAAAGGTTCTGTAGCCATCAATGGTATCAGCCTTACTGTTTTCAACCTGGGCCGGAATGAGTTTTCCGCAGCAATCATTCCCTATACTTATAAGCACACAAATATTAAAAATGTAGAAGCCCACGGTATAGTGAATATTGAGTTTGATTTGATCGGGAAATATCTTGCCCGTTTCAGGGAAGTAATGGTATAACTATTTATTTACCAACAAGGCATTTTCACTGAAAAGAAAATAAGCATCAGTTTTTTCATTAAAATTGAAATCAGGCTTTAGCTGAGCAGAAGTAATTCTATACTCATTTCTCAAAGGCAAATCTGATTTCCGCCGCGATAAAATTATAACTGTATCCACGGTTCCTGAATTCTTCATCCATTGTACAGCATCCTCAAATCCACTGCGAAAGATCAAAGCACCGTGACACCTCTGCGGCAAACTGTCAACTAATAATCTTTGCCTGTCATTTAACAAATTGATCTGCTCGATAGTTGCATGGACCACATTTCCCGCAAACCGGTAATTCTTTGCATTATTATAAAGAAATATTATCTGACCGAGTAATAAAACTGTAATAAAAATATTGTTGATAAGAGGAGAGTGAATATTCCCGATCAATACCACTACTGCCATACATACAAATACTGAAGGCAGGTACAAAAATCTCTCACCTTCCGTTCCCTTTGTATCTGCTCCAAGAGATAGGCAGGGTAATAAGGCTATCACCCATACAAACAGTAATAACAAAACAGTCAATCGTTTCTCTTTTATCAATAACAAAATAAAGCCTGTAAATATCATCAAACACGCAAAAGGAATTATAAGAATATACGCATTTTCAGAATAAGGCAACCAGCTTCGTATAGCCAGCTTAATAAAGTTTTCTGCAAGCCTTTTAAAATCAAAACCGAGAAATGAAGCAGCTTCATATTGACCGGCAACTTCATGAATTACTGAATATCTTGCAAAAAGATAAATCACAAAAAAGAAAATAATGATAAAAAAAAAGCGGGAATTTTTTTTGAATGAAGTATGACTAACCCTGCTGTCAATAAAAGATATTAACAGAATAATAAAAGGCAGTATCCATGTTGATTCATAACTTAACCAGCTTAATATTGAAAATAAAATGCCTGCAATAAAATATAATTTATTTTCTTTTTTAAAATAACATAGCAAACACAAAGAAAAAAATAAACTGCCCAAAGCAGCGGAACGACCCAATATCCAAAACACCGCTTCACTATGCATGGAATAGGTGAAAAATAATAATGAACTGAGCACAGAAGGTACAATTGCATGTTCAAATAATTTATATCTCTTAAATAAAGTCCTGCTGAGAAAAAAAACAAACAGTGAGTTAGTAATATGCAATAAGAGGTTGGTAAGATGATACCCCCACGCATTCTTTGCCCATATATAGTAATCAAGTATGATGGATAAATCACATATTGGCCTGAACGAATTTCGCTGCATTAAAGCACCTTGCCTGCTTAATGCAATATGTACAAAATCATCATTTTGAAAATATAATAAAAAGGGATTATAGCAATACAATACTGCACTAATTACGGGAACTGAAATAAACCACAAATATTTTTTATTGTACATCAGGAGTACTTGAAAATAATGAAAAGCCTGCATTCTTTTTCACACTTCTACTACTTCTGTCCTGCTTATATAATCATGAAGTGTTTTATCAAGAAACGGAATGAAAAAACAATCAATTACAGTAAGGCGAACCAGGCTGCGCAATAATACCTGTAAAAAAGAGGGCTTTTTTCCATTGCTGCCGACCACCTTACTAAGGGAAAGCCATTTGCCTGGTGTTCTTGCAAAAATGCTTTCAAAAAAAGAATAATAAACAAATAATGTGAACCAAAAAAAATAATAGAAAGGAAAATAAACTATATGCCAGTAATAAGCATAAAAGCTCCAAGTTTTGTAAGCCGCATAGCTTAATCCAAAAATTACCAGGGTATCAACGATGAAATTCAGCACCCTGGTGCCAATACCAACTTTAATCATATTGCAAATTAATTCAGATAAAAATATTTCACCCTCTTTTATTAATTTCAATTTTAATTCAGCACATTTTATGTCAAAGCAACTTATTTCATCAGGCACAAAATGGGAAAAAAAATTCGGCTACAGCCGGGCAGTAAAAACAGGCAACATGGTCTTTGTGGCAGGCACTACGGCTGTGGATGAAAACGGTAATATGATCGGGCTGAACGATCCTTACACGCAAGCTGTCTTCATTTATAAAAAAATTGAAAAAGCATTGCATGAAGCAGGCGCTGAAATGAAGCACATCGTAAGGGTCCGCACTTATGTGACTGAAATTTCAAGATGGGAGGAAGTTGCCAGAGCACAGGGTGAAGTGTTTGCAGATATTCGTCCCGCAGCTACATTGGTGGAAGTATCTTCGTTGGTAGAGCCGCAACTGCTCGTGGAAATAGAAGCGGATGCAGTGATAGAAGAATAAAATTTCTCAAGATTCATTTTTAAAAATTACCTATGCCATGGACAGAAAATTATTATCCTGTGTCAATGAAGAATTTACCAGTCATCATTCGCAATAAAGCAATCGAAATTGCCAATGCATTACTGGAAGAAGGTAATTTAGATGAAGGCATCGTTATAGCGACAGCCATCAGCCATGCAAAACAGTGGGTTTTCAGACATGGAGAAGAAAGAGAAATCCTGCATGGCAGATCACGCAGATGCGCACACTGAAAAAATTACGAATGCTTTGACGTATTAAAAATGACTTCAGGTAATTCAGATAAACCGAAGTAATTCTTAGTTGGCTGATGATTTTTTCTTCCCCCAACAATAACCATATTACAACCGGAAATTAATATAAAAGTGCTGGTATCAAAATCAATCTTCACGATAATTACTGCCATCTCCCTACTTTTGCGCCTCTGTTTTTTTAAATCGTATTTTTTAAATCTGAAATTGAATGATCAGTGTAAGAAATATAACACTTGCTTTTGGTAAGCGTGTGTTGTTTGATGAAGTGAACCTGAATTTTGTAAAAGGAAATTGCTATGGTGTCATCGGCGCCAATGGTGCAGGTAAATCAACGTTTTTGAAAATTTTAAGCGGTGAGATTGAACCCAATAAAGGAACAGTTGAAATTACGCCCGGCGAGCGAATGGCAGTGCTGAATCAGAACCAGTTTGAGTTTGATGATTGCCTCGTACTGAATACTGTGCTAATGGGTCATAAGCATCTGTGGGAACTGACACATGAGCGGGAAAAAATTTATGCGAAAGAAGATTTTACAGAGGAAGATGGAATGCGTGCTGCAGAACTGGAAGGCGAGTTTGGTGAAATGGGTGGTTATGAATCGGAAAGCAATGCAGGAAGCTTGTTAAGCAGTTTGGGTGTAGCAGAAAAATTTCATCAGGGCTTAATGAAAGATATTCCCTCGAATCTTAAGCTGCGTGTATTGCTTGCACAGGCCCTTTTTGGTAATCCCGATATTTTATTGCTCGATGAACCGACCAACGGGCTTGATATTGAAACTATTGGCTGGCTTGAAAACTTCTTAGCCGATTACGAAAACATTGTGCTTGTCGTAAGCCACGACCGCCACTTCCTCGATGCAGTGTGTACACATGTAGCAGATGTGGACCGGCAGAAAATACGAATCTTTACAGGCAATTATACGTTTTGGTATGAAAGTTCTCAGTTGATGAGCCGTCAGTTGAGTGATAAAAATAAAAAGGTTGAAGAAAAGCGGCAGGCATTGATAGATTTTATTGCGCGCTTTTCTGCCAATGCATCAAAATCAAGACAAGCGACTGCAAGAAAGAAAGCACTGGAAAAATTAACGATTGAAGAAATACAACCATCCAACAGGAAATACCCCGGCATCATTTTTCAACCTTTACGTGAGGTGGGCAACCAGATTTTAAATGTGGAAAATTTAAGTAAAAACATTGATGGGCGCCTGTTATTTGATAAAATTTCATTCACCATACACAAAGGCGACAAGATTGCCTTCTTAAGTAGAGAGCCGCTCGCTGTCACAAGTTTCTTTGAGATTGTCAATAATAATATGCAGGCCGCTAAGGGAAAATTCGAATGGGGCACTACAATCACAAAAGCTTACCTGCCATTGGAGAACAGTGAATTCTTTGATAATGGATTAACGTTGATTGACTGGCTAAGACAATTTGTACCGCCGCATGTTACAGAGGCAGATGTACCTTTTCTGCGCGGCTTTCTCGGAAAAATGTTATTCAGCGGCGATGATATTCTGAAGAAGACAACAGTGCTGAGCGGCGGTGAAAAAGTAAGGTGTATGATCAGCAGGATGATGCTGCAAAATCCTAATCTTATTGTCCTCGATCAGCCCACCAATCACCTCGATCTTGAGAGCATTCAAAGTTTCAATGATGGCTGCCAGATGTTTCCGGGCATAGTTTTGCTTACTTCCCATGATCATACTTTTATGCAGACAGTTGCAAACCGTGTGATAGAACTCACGCCAAAGGGGGCCATTGATAGACTTATGAGTTTCGATGAATATATGGAAGATGAAAGAGTGAAAAATATGAGAGAAGAGATGTATGGTTGATATAAAATGAAAAAAATTAAAAGTTTTTGACTTTAGTATTTACCCGAAGACTTTGTTCTCATATCCATTAATCTTACTATCACAATTTCCGATTCAATAATTTTGTACACCAATTTATTTCTTTTATTAATGATAAGCACCCTCAAACTCTTATCATTTTTGGCAACCCTCCCTATGAAAGGATATTTGGCAAGAGTTTGAAATGTTTTAATAAGCTTTGCGCGGAATTTTTCAGCATATATTTCTCCGAATTTTTCTGAGATATATTTATATACAGACTGTTCATCTAAATCAGCTTTTTGGGTAACTCGTACTTCGTAAAAAATCATTTCCTTTTACTGATGAAAGTTTCCAAAGAAATTACCTCTCCATCAGCATAATCTGCCAATCCTTCCTGTACCAAATTCCACTCCTCCTCATCAAGTTCAATTTCGTTTTCTTGTTTAATGTCTCTTTCCAGTTGAATCCTCCATTGCCTGAGAAGTGCTTCATTATCAGTTGCATCAACCAGTTTTTTAATGTTTTCCTTATATTCTGTAATACTCATATCTTTCAATTTGCATAAAGTTAATAAGATTTCCTATCTTGAATCGATAGATCGAAATAATTAATCATGATACCATATTTCCCCCAACAATAAATTTTATCCGAAATTGTTTATTGTAAAGGATTGAATGTTTCGCTTCATTATCGCCATATTACTGCTTTCAGCAACCATTGCTCAACTGCCGGCTTCTGCGCAATTATCCAACCTGCGCAAAAAGAAAATCCCTGCATCGGGAATTGTAAAGCTGGATAGCCTGAGTGTTGTGCCCGGAACTTTTTTTGTGCTTGGGGCGGATACTTCATTTTACAAGCTGGATCATGTGAATGCACTTTTGCAGTGGAAGAAAAAAAATTTCCCCGACAGCATAGATGTCATTTACCGCGTATTCCCTTTGAAACTCAATGCTGTTGCTTACCGTTACACTTACGACAGCATTCGAAATAATTTTATCGCTGAACCCGCGTATGCGTCCCGGCAGCAAAATGCCGATAACAACTTATTCAATTTTGGCAAACTCAATTACAACGGCAGCTTCGGGAGGAGTATGAGTGTAGGCAACAACCAGGATGCAGTATTTAATTCACAACTGAACCTGCAACTGAGCGGATATATTGGTGACAGCATTTTACTCGCAGCAGCCATCACCGATAATAATATTCCTATTCAGCCTGATGGCACTACACAGCAACTCAATGAGTTTGATAAAGTACTCCTGCAGTTCAGCAAAAAAACCTGGGAAGTAGATTTGGGTGATATTGACCTCCGCCAGAATAAATCTTATTTCCTGAATTTTTATAAACGCCTGCAGGGAATTTCATATCAGCAAAAATTCAATATTGGAAAAAACATTGAAAATAAAACACTGATGAGCGGCGCCATTGCAAAAGGCAAATTTGCACGCAATGTTTTACAAACATTGGAAGGCAACCAGGGGCCTTATCGCCTGCAGGGCAACAACAATGAATTTTATTTTATTATACTGGCGGGCACAGAAAAAGCTTTTCTCGATGGCGTGCAGTTGCAGCGTGGTGAAGACCAGGATTATGTCATTAATTACAATACGGCAGAGATCACCTTCACACCAAAAAGAATGATCACCAAAGACAGCCGCATACAAGTAGAATTTGAATATGCCGACAGGAATTATCTCAACTCGATGTTGTATCTGAGCAATCAAACCGGTTTCGGCAAACGGTTTACACTCAATGTTGGCGTATATAGTAATGCAGATGCAAAAAATTCTCCCATCAATCAAACTTTGGACGATAAACAAAAACAATTTCTTGCCAATATCGGGGATAGTATTCAAAACGCATACTATCCTGTTTCAACTATTGACAGCTTTTCTACATCAAAAATTATGTACAAAAAAATTGACACTGCATATAATGGCATACACGATAGCATCTATATTTATTC
>JAHEZC010000512.1 GCA_023251275.1 Parafilimonas sp.
TGATAAACCGCTGTTAAGCCCCATCCATGTATTGGAAGCATCATTGCTGATAAAGCGGGTACCGTTACTATAAATGCTGCCTGACAGGTGAATATCTTTCCATCCCAAACCGGCAGAACCAAGATTGAATGTATTGTTTGTATTTGGCAAAAGATCTGCATTGATAGCTGTTGGGGCTTTAAGATTTGAAAGTGCTTTATTGACTCCTTTTGGAGAAACAGCCACCCATGCTGTACCGTTGAAATAGAAAAAGCCCTTTGCGCCGTTTGTTTGAAAGACCAATAACCCTGTTGCAGGAGAAACGATTGCGTTTCGCTGCGCATTTGTCATTCGCGGGATTAAAATTCCTTTTGTGGTTGAAGTGATATCAAGCAATGAAGATGCATTTGGCGTTGTAGTACCAATGCCTGCAGCATCTGAATCCGGGAAAGTGTTTGTTTGGGCATCAAGCAAACCAAATGCGGCAAAAGTTAATACAAGGAGGAATGAAATCTTTCTCATGATTGTCAATTTTGGTAATGAATTTTTTTTAAATAGCTAACAACTCTGCTTTACAGTGGTTATTATCATGTTTCAAAAGTCATTCAGCCGCTCACCAAAAAAAATTTTATGTGCCTCATCAATGCTTTCTTCTGATTGAATGGTGTTCAAATTGAAATGAAGCGTTTGACAGTCTTGCATGAGAAGGAAAGCGCTTTGGCATGATAAAAACCGGAACAGCTATTAGGTAAAGCATTTCAACCGGATTATTCCACCTTTTAATAAAATAATACAGCTCTTCAATAAGTAAAGTTTGTTTCATCCTGCGGGAGGATTGTAATATTGAAATCCATTAAAAAGCGTCAGAAAGTTATAAGGACACTTAAAAGATACTCCGGCGTTCAAAATATAATCCTTCGGTAATATCCAAAAAATGACAAACCAACAAATTATATTGGTAAAAAAAACATGGTGGTTGATACGAAACTATAATCCGATTGTGATAGGAGATAGTTTTTACAGCAAACTGTTTTCTGAAAAACCATCTCTGCGGAGAATTTTCACCGGGGAAACGGACGAGCAATATAAAACGCTGGTTGCTATGCTGAACCTCATCATTGCAAAACTTGACAAGCCGGACCATCTGGCGGATGAACTTGAAGCGTTGGTGCGAAGGCAAAAAGATTTCAAGGTTACATCATCTTATTACAAACCGATTGAAGAAGCTTTGTTATGGACGGTTGAAAAAGCGCTTGGTAAAGAATGCACTATAGAAATATTGGCTGCCTGGAAGAGTTGTTATGCATCGCTTACTGAAAAAATGATTGCAGCATCGGAACAGGATGCAAAATAAATAGGATTTTTCTCATACCGGGTCTATTTCTATCCCTGCTTTATTCCTGTTTTGATACACTATATTTGATGATCAGCTTGTTTTAGTTGTTCCGTTTTCTATATCTGTGTTTTCTTCTTACCTTGGTCAACCATGCTTTTTTTTCGTCGAGTCTTTTTTCTTTTGCTTTTCGTTCCGGGCTTTGTGAAAAGCCAGAATAATTCATTCATTTTCCATCATTATACTGTAAAAGATGGTCTCAGCAGCAATAATGTTACCTGTTTTCTAAAAGACAGCAGGGGTGTTTTCTGGGTAGGTACTTTTGATGGATTGAACTATTTTGATGGTTCGCATTTTTATAATTTTAAAAAGACGAAGGAAGCGGGATCCATTATTAACAATGCTATTAACCAGTTGTGCGAGGACAAAGAAGGAAATATCTGGGGAGGAACAGAGAATGGTATTTTCTGTTTCGATATAAGAAAAAATATTTTCAAAAATTATCAAACGCCTCTATCAATAATTGATTCGTCATCAAACAACATTGCCAGGGCTGTATTGAATATTCTATGTGATTCCAAAGGCGATATATGGGCTACGGGGTTATGGACAATGATAAAGTTTAATAATTCAAAGAACCTGTTCGAAGAAATAGGCCATCTTTCTCCCCGCAGTGATTCGCTGAGGGAATATTCCTTCAGGAGAAATGGGCTGATTGAAGATCCTTCAAAAAGTGGATTATGGCTTGCCACACGCAGTGAGGGCCTTCACTTTTTTGATTATCGCACATCCCGTTTTCTTAGTTTTAAAAACCAGTCAAACCCGGTATTTCAACAGCGCTCCGTATCTGCGCTTACTGTATCCGCCTCAGGCAATATCTGGTTTTTTGATAATACGTTTCGACAGATAGTTTGTATTGATCCGTCAACAAGAAAAGAAATAAAGAAAATTGATATGGGGGAAACAGTGTCTCATGCTTTTTGTGCCACACTGTTTGAAGATTCGAAAAACCGACTTTGGTATGGCAACTGGAACTCCGAAATGGCTATAGTAGAATATAAAAATGGAATTAATGTTACCAGTCTTAAAAATGAGATAACCAACCCTCTCTCTGTCACAGGAGATTTTTTGTGGGGGGTAACAGAAGATAAAGATGGCACGATATGGCTGGCTACTAATGGAGGCATTTCAAAAACCAATTCATCAAGTTCTATGTACCGCATGCATTGGCTGGAAAAAAAAATACCCATACTAAAAGATAATTCCATCACACAGCTTGCAGAAGACCCCCATGATAAAAGCTGGTGGATGACAACTTACAACAAGCTCTATGCAATTCATTATTTTCCCTATTCAGGGAAATATACCAGTTACGACCTGCACAATGCAGTCAGGAATAAAAACGGTTTCTTGCCCGGACCTGTAAACAGTTTACGAATTATTGATGGCAAGCCGGTGTTGTGCACCTGGTATGGGGCGTGGCAGATAGATACAGCAAAAAACCTGATTTATCCTTTTTTGCCTGCACCTTCTGTAGATCCTTCATTTGTTATCGGCGACTTAGTGGA
>JAHEZC010000513.1 GCA_023251275.1 Parafilimonas sp.
CAGAAACATACCGAAGAAAAAATTCTCCATGCTGATGAAGTGATGAAAAGCCCCGGCATTCCGGAAAAAAATGAAATGGTGAAGAAGATAAGAGCAAAAGGGATTCCGGTGATAAGTGAAATTGAGCTTGCATACAGGTTTAAGGATGAAAGCAGGATTGTGGCAATTACAGGCAGCAATGGAAAGAGTACAACAACATCTCTTATCTATCACATCTGCAAAACAGCAGGGCTTGATTGTGCACTGGTCGGAAACATTGGTTATTCATTTGCAAAGCATGTGGCGGAAAATCCAAAGCCATTGTATGTAGCAGAGATAAGTTCTTTTCAACTGGATGATATTAAAGATTTCAAGCCTGATGTAGCTGTACTGCTCAATATAACAGAAGATCATTTGGACAGGTATGATTACAGATTCGAAAATTATATCAGGAGCAAGTTCAGGATAATCGAAAATCAGCAGCAGGACGATTATTTTATTTACTGTGAAGATGATGATGTGATTATGGAGCACTTAAACAACATTACACTCAAAACTAACCCATTGCCATTTTCTATGAAACATGAAGTAAAACAAGGTGCATACCTGGCGGGAGATCTGATGATGCTGAAAATGCGGGAAGAAAGGATAAGTATGAGTATTTATGATTTTGCTGTCAAAGGAAGGCATAATCAATACAATACTATGGCCGCCGGTCTTGCGGCTTTCACATTCGGCATAAGCAAGGAAAAAATCCGCGAAGCCATTAAGACGTTTGAAAGCCTCGAGCATCGCATGGAGTATGTGGCAACTGTTCGTGGCATTGAATTTATCAACGACAGCAAAGCCACTAACATAAACAGTACCTGGTATGCTCTTGAAAGTATGAGCAAACCCACTATCCTGATATTGGGTGGATTAGATAAAGGCAATGACTATTCATTAATTGAAGACCTGGTAAAAGAAAAAGTAAAAGCGATTGTTTGCCTGGGCATTGATAACAGAAAAATACATGCTGCTTTTGAAAAAATTGTGCCGGATATTACTGATACAGCGAGTGCGCATGAAGCAGTTCAAACTGCTTTTCATTCAGCAGAAAAAGGGGATGTTATTTTACTTAGCCCGGCTTGTGCAAGTTTCGATTTATTTAAAAATTACGAAGACAGGGGAACAAAATTTAAACAGGCTGTAAAAGATCTGTAAACGGCGCTCCTTCTTAAAACAGGAGGGCCGCAATAAAAACAACGGGGTTTATGTATAAAGATGCAATGAACGAATTTATAAATATCGAAAGCCACTTCAAAAGCTTGGGCCAGAGAACAAAAGGCGATCGTTTTATCTGGACAATCGTTGTTTTGCTTGCCATTATTTCATTGCTCGTTGTATATAGCGCAACCGGATCCCTCGCTTATAAAATATATAAAGGAAATACAGAATTCTATCTTTTCAAACAATTCTCATTTATTGTAATCGGGTTACTTGTTATCTATTTTATGCACCGCGTAAATTATACGATGTATTCAAGAGTATCACTTATCTTATATCTTATCTCTATTCCTTTATTAATATATACTTTATTTTTTGGCGCTGAAATAAATGAAGGAAGCCGCTGGATAAAACTTCCTGTTGTAAATATGACCATTCAAACCAGTGACTTTGCAAAACTGGCGTTGTTCATGTATTTATCCAGACAGCTTAGCCGCAAACAGGAAGTTATCAAAGATTTCAAAAAAGGCTTTCGACCGTTAATCATACCAATAGCAATTACCTGCATACTAATTGCCCCGGCCAATCTTTCCAATGCATTATTAACAGGTGCTACATCATTGCTCTTGCTGTTTATCGGGCGGGCAAGTTTTAAACATATTTTACTCGTTATCGGAATCATACTTATCCCAGTATTACTTATTGTAACCGTGGCAGTATCAACATATAAAAAAGGTGAAGCAAACCAAACGGCAAAAACAGGAATAACATCAGCACTCACATCAGCAGGAAGATTTGGCACCTGGGTCAGGCGTGTGCAGGATTTCATATATGCAAACCAACAGGAAACGCCTTACCAGGTACAGCAGGCAAAAATTGCCATTGCAAGCGGCGGCATTTTATTCGGGCTTGGCCCTGGCAACAGCAGGCAGCGCAATTATCTTCCCCAGGCTTACAACGATTTTATTTTTGACATAATCATTGAAGAATACGGGTTGCTTGGAGGAGCATTCATCATCTTCATGTACCTCGTTTTCCTGTTCCGAAGCATACGGATTTTTCGAAGATGTCCTTATGCATTTGGCGCACTGCTCGCTTTGGCATTGAGTTTTACACTGGTTATTCAAGCCGTGGCTAATATAGCAGTGAATGTGAATGTTGTTCCCGTAACAGGAGTTACACTGCCGCTGATAAGTATGGGAGGAAGCTCATTTTTGTTCACATGCGCAGCGATCGGCATCATATTAAGTGTGGCAAGAAATGTAGAGCAGATGGAAGGTAAAGAACAAGTTGAAGTTGTTAAAGAGCAGGTTGCTGCAGGGGAATAATATTTATATAAAGCCGGGTAAGTTGAATGACGATTTAAAATAAAGAGTGCGACGGCAATAATTAAATGATTTATGACGAATGTCTAAAATAATTATAGCAGGCGGCGGAACAGGCGGACATATTTTTCCGGCAATTGCAATTGCCAATGCGCTTAAACAATTGCAGCCAGGTATTGAAATTTTATTTGTTGGTGCAAATGGAAAAATGGAAATGGAAAAAATACCACAGGCGGGATACGACATAAAAGGATTGGATATAACAGGATATAACAGAAGCTCTTTGATAAAAAATTTTTTACTGCCCTTCAGGCTTATCAAACGTTTTGACCAGGTAAGAAAAATCGTAAAAGAATTTATTCCGG
>JAHEZC010000514.1 GCA_023251275.1 Parafilimonas sp.
GATTTAGTGCAAAGCAACACGACAAAAATGAAGCAGCAATATTTTTTCAGGTTATCCATACTTTCCTTTCGCTCATGCTATGATCGCAGGTTTTTCTGCGTTAAAGAAAACCCTATTTCCGTTTTATACCCACAGGTTTGGCGGGTATTCACCATTGCTTACCAATGTCTCAATGCCTGACCTCACAAAAGGCGCATCCTCCCGGTAAGTAACCCCAAACCATTTTGAATGAGTTGGCAAAATTTCCATTACCCCTTTCCCACTTTTTATAAAATGATCGGCAACAGAGGGGATCAAAAATTCGGCCTTTGGATTGTGCACATTTTCACCCAAAAATTTCCCGAATTCTTTTTCACATAGATCTATGTATGCCGGTGAAAAACAGAAGAAATTCATACTTACCATTGTATTTTCAGACAATTCTGTCAGTACATCATTTTCTTCATACACTATCATCCCATCTTTTTTATAAATTTTCAAACGCTCAGTAAGACCTGTCATTTCATTTTTATCATTGACAGCAATTACGCCCCGGCTTACACTGCCGTATTCACTCAGCGTGTTGGCAAGTTCATATCCCACTACGGCAAAAGTCTGGTCGTTGCACTTTGAAACGAGAAAATTATGCGCTTTTACATAAGAATCTTTTCCGTAAAAATCATCTGCATTTATCACTGCAAAAGGTTCAATGATTGCGTCCTTGCAGCAAAGAACGGCATGGGCTGTTCCCCACGGCTTTACTCTTTCGGGCGGAATAATCATGTTTCCTGTAAATGAATCAATCTCCTGGTAAGCGTAAGCGGTTTCAACTTTTCCTTTCAGCTTAGGTTCAAAAATGGTTTTGAAATCTTCGGCAAAATCTTTACGGATAATAAAAACAACTTTCTTAAAACCGGCATTGACAGCATCGTAAATAGAATAATCCATGATAGTTTCTCCGGAGGGTCCGAAGCCTTCTATTTGTTTCATACTTCCATAGCGGCTGGCTATACCGGCAGCTAAGATAACGAGTGCAGGTTGCATAGGTTTATTTTTAGACTTTGCGAAACTAAATGTTTCAGAAAAAGCATCCAATATTAATTTGCAGTATGAATGCTGTAACAATGTTCCCCGCGGGTAAAGTATTTACACAATCTGTTGAAGATGTGTGGCTGCAGGAAAAAAATATTCATCTCGATGTTTTGAGGCTGGATGTTATTCATCCTGTGATCAGCGGCAACAAATGGTTTAAGCTGAAATATTACCTCGCGGATGCAATAGAAAAAGGTTTTGACAGGATAGCTACTTTCGGAGGTGCCTATTCAAATCATATTGTTGCAACTGCGTTTGGATGCGGCATAGCCGGCTTGCGAAGCATGGGTATCATAAGAGGCGATGAGCCGGAAACCTTATCGCACACTTTATTGCAGGCAAAGCATTATGGAATGGCATTAAAATTTATAAGCAGAGAAGAATACCGGAGCAAAAGCAAGATGAAACGGCAATACAAAGATGTTTACTGGATTAATGAAGGCGGCTATGGCATTTTGGGAATGAAAGGCGCGGCTGAAATATTTTCATTTATAGACCACGCTGAAAAATATACCCATATAGTATGTGCCGCGGGCACAGGCACTACGATAGGCGGATTAATACATGCTGCTTTACCTCATCAAAAGATTATCGGCATTAGTGTGATGAAGGGCAATCATGCTTTAGAAAAAGAAGTGGAAAAGTTATTGCCGCCCGGGGATAGAAAAAAAAATTTCAGCATACTGCATGATTATCATTTTGGCGGCTATGCCAAACGTACTCCTGAATTGTTACAATTTATGAATAATACCTGGCATCATTATCATTTGCCCGTTGACTTCGTTTATACAGCCAAAACATTTTATGCAGTGAAACAATTAATTCTTTGCGGCAATATTCCGCAAGACAGCAAAGTCCTGATGATTCACACCGGGGGATTACAGGGAAATGGTTCCTTACCCGCAAATTCCTTATCATTTTAATAACTTCACTGCCATTATATTTGCAGGTAATTTATTAATGAGCAAGATGATTAAGCTTTTCTCCGTTTCATTTACAATTTTTTTATTTGCTGTTGCAGTTAAAGCCCAAAACCCGCTTCCGGATTTTGTCGTTGAAACTTTGGGTATGGAGCATATTCGTATTGCCTGGGCAAACCCTTTTGCCGAAGGCTGTGTGCAGGTAAGCGTGCAGAAATCTTATGACAGCCTGCGAAATTTTCGCACTTTTTTCTCCACCCCTTCACCTGAACTCCCGCAGAATGGCATAGTAGATAACAGCCCGGCTTATGGCAATACAAGAGTATTTTACCGGATTTTTTATGTGCTTGAAGGCGGGGCTTATTATTTTACCAAATCCAAAATTGCCACTACCGGAGCAACCACTGAATTAAGCCAGCAACAGCTTATCACCATTCAGTTAAACGGAGAAGTGATTGCACAGCTTGATTATGATAATTATAAAAAATTCCGT
This sequence comes from Parafilimonas sp., assembly GCA_023251275.1. Taxonomy (GTDB): domain Bacteria; phylum Bacteroidota; class Bacteroidia; order Chitinophagales; family Chitinophagaceae; genus JAHEZC01. Next base: position 2,485 of record JAHEZC010000514.1, read on the forward strand.
GACTCCGTTTTTGCAAAAACAAGAGACAACCTGATTACAATTAATCAGAGTGAAGTGATTTTGAAACGTTATATAGGAGAAACTGCATGGGCGCCTTCTCCTTATGTATTTACAAGCAGGGAAGGTTATGTGAATGTAAAATTACCAGATACAAAAAATAAAAAATATAAGCTGGTAATATTTGACAGCGACGGTAAAAAAATATTTAATATCAGTAAAATAAATGAGCCGGATCTGATACTCGATAAAGCAAGCTTTATGCATGCCGGTTGGTTTAATTTTGAATTATATGAAAATGAGATTTTGAAAGAAAAAAATAAATTTTACCTGCAGCGTGAGTTTTAGTTGCCCAAATTATTTTACTCCATTATAATAAGCACAGATA
>JAHEZC010000515.1 GCA_023251275.1 Parafilimonas sp.
GAATAGCATAATTAACCTGGAATCTCAAGGATTGATTTGGTCCATTAGCGGGTCGCACTATGTTGTAAAAATATTGCACATTAAATGTTATAGCTCTTCCTCTTCTCAATGGTTCGGTTTTGGAAATCCCTATTCCCAATGGTAAAGTCAATACACTGCCTGGTGCAGCCTTCCAGTTGGCGGTAATATTCGGGGAATATGCCAGGGAATAGCCTTTCCTGAGATTATAATTCGTATATAATTGCCATAACATACTGCTCACTTTCTTTCTGCCTGAAGCCCCTGCTATGCTCCACGTTTGATTAATCAGCGAGCCTGCTACGAATTTCCTCATGGTTTTTGAAAATACCAATGACGGTCCTAAAAGCCATTTACCAGTGCCCAATGTTTTATCTGTGGCCGCTGGAATACCCACTGCTATTCCTGCCCCTATCACAAAGCGCTGATTTTTTGGTTTAGGCGCATAAGCAAGATTTGCATTAATATCACCCAACCCAAAAACGCTTTTTGGCCAGGGCGAATTGATTACCGGAACAATTGGCTTTGCAATAAGCAATGCACGATTTTTTAAATGTATAGGAACAGATGGTTGAAAATTCATCACATAACGTAACTGGTGCTGCGGGCCATATCCCAGATCGAAATTATTCTGAAAAGGAATTGACAGCATATTGGCAAGTTTGTTTTGTACTGTTTTTTGCAGTTCAAATTGTTGTGCTGCGTTTAGCTTTTGTGCTTTTACCTTAACCTGCATCATTAAAAATATCAGTATAAATGCGGGGATAATATTTTTTAAAATATTCATTCAGCAGTGTTCGTGGCGGCAAAGTCAGTTAATAAATTCTTATTCGCAGACTATCCTTTTGACAAGATAGTTTTGATTGAAATATAAAGTATATAAAAACCGTTATTGACGAAAGTAACTAATTGCAGCACATATTGCACTCTGAAATTATTTTTAAAGAATGCGCTTTCAAAAATAAATGCACCCGGGCCATTGTCATTGTATAAATCCGGGATTTATAAAATCCGGCAGTTGAAGTATTTCTTATTCATTTTTATTGCAGGCTTTAATGTTTCTGCTAATGAAAATATAAACATTTGGAGGAGCTATCATCCCGTTTGGTACGAGGAACAAATAACCCTATTTTAGCCGCAAAAATTGTTATCGCCAGCGATTAAATTCTTCCACATGAAAAATAAAATATATTTCTTCCTCATCGGTTTTTTTCTGATCTTGTTCGCATTTTCTTCCTGTGAAAAATCGGGCACCAATGAAAAAACACAAACTGTTACAGTAGCTGGTTTGTTATCTCTTACAGGCAACTGGTCAACACTTGGGGTATGCTCACAGGCGGCAATGGATATAGCTGCTGAAGATATAAATGCCTATATGAAACAGACAAATTCAAATTATCTTTTCACGACCACTATATATGATACAAAACTCGACACTGCTTTAGCTGCCGGCTTTATCAACGATGCCAAAGTGAATAATATTCAGTTTGTAATCGGGCCGCAATCAAGTGCAGAAGTTGGCGCAATAAAAGCATTTGCTGATGCTAATAATATGCTGGTAATAAGCCAGGGAAGCACTGCGGGTAAATATGCTATTGCCGGCGATAATATATACAGGTTTTGCCCGCCTGATAAAATAGAAGGCGCAGCTATTGCAGCCACTATTTATAAAGCCAGCAAAAAAGGACTCATTACAGTTGCACGGGATGATGCAGGAAACAAAGGACTGCAAACTGTTACAGGTACTGTATTTGCAAGCCTGGGAGGCGCAGTAGCCAATATAGCACCATATTCTACTACCACAACAGATTTTAGTTCTGTAATTGCAGGTATAAAAACTAATATTGAAACATTTTCTGCACTCTATGGATTGGAAGGAACGGCAGTATATCTTGCATCTTTTGATGAATGTGTGCAGCTTTTTCAACAGGCATCAGCAGATCCGGTATTATCGTCGGTAAACTGGTATGGTGGCGATGGAGTAACGCTAAGCGCTGCATTAACTTCCGATGCTGCAGCCGCTGCCTTTGCCACAGCCACAAAATTTTTTGCACCCACATTTGGTCTGCCTTCACTTCCCGATCCTGAAAGGCAAACGCTGAGCGATGCTATAAAATCACGCACGGGCATTACCCCCGATGCTTTTGCACTTGCTTCTTATGATGCAATGTGGGTGATTGCTTTTACGATACTGAATTCCGCAAATGTTCAAAACGATTTCAATAAAGAAAAATCCATATTTGAAAAACAGGCGAACTCTTATTATGGGGTTACAGGTCCTACTTTGCTCGATGATGCCGGGGACAGGAGTATCGGCTCATTTGACTATTGGGGTATCGTAAACGAAGGTGGCGCCTGGCAATGGAAATTTGCAGGAAAGTCTGAATAAAAATGTGAGGACCAATAAGTCAATATGCTGAGGTGATTAATCATCAAATTGGGTTTATGGGCATGTGGCAATATGTAAAAAAATTCAATGCGGTTAAATCATTCAGCCGTCTCATGTTTCATAATATTCGTTGCGCTTTTGATACCTGCATAATTTATTTTAGAAGCCGGAAACTGATTTATGGGTGGAGTTTTTAAAACTTAAAACAAATCCAAGCCCCGCGGTTTTTAAGGATGGGTTATATTGAGGTTCTACATGAAGCGTTAAATCGTCGCTGACATCGAAATCTTTCAAATGGCCTGATACAGTAGCATCTGCTACATTCAATCCCCATGCAATTAAAAAGAAGAGGACAGAATAGTCCTTGTTTTTGCGGAACTGGTTCCTGTAAAATTGCAATGAACTTGCGGCAAGAGGAGTACCGTCGGAATAAACCAATTTAGGATCTATTTTGGCATA
>JAHEZC010000038.1 GCA_023251275.1 Parafilimonas sp.
CCCTGTTTACCGCATTCGTATCCGCATAGTTGGGAGGAAACAAAGCAGCCCTGGCATATTGCGTTGCCGTTGTATCAAAATTTGTTTTCAACTGCAGCATAAATGTATCTATCTGCCTTTGCTGCTCGGGAGTATATCCTCCTGTGCCTATATCTTTAAAGTTATCTATCCCGATAAAACCAATGATATTCTTTGGAATTGAATCGGCAACCTTCAGAATAATATCACCGCCCATCGAGTGCCCGACCAATACGACCTTTTGCAGGTTAAGCCCGTTTATTACAGCCACTACATCATTCGCAAAATCATTAACCCTCCAACTACTTCGGTTATGGCCGCTTTGTCCGTGCCCGCCCAAATCAATTGAAACTACTTTAAAGCGGCTGCTGAAATAATACTGTTGCTTTTGCCAATATTCTTTGTTGATGCACCAACCATGTACAAAAACAATAGTCGTGTCGCTGTTTCCGGATAAGGTGTAAGCAATTTTTACATCGCCATTTTTAATTTCGTTTGGTGCAGAAGAAGTGCAGGCAACTGCAGATAAAATAGAAAGAAAGAATGATATTTTTTTCATAAGCAGGGTTATTATTAAAGATAAACAGCTCAGGCATTTGATTTACAAGACCTGAAACATGTTCTGGAGCAATTAACCGCAATTTACGATGAGCACATGATAATTCTTCTCAACAATTATTACAGATAAATAAAATTGATAAAAGCAATTTGCGTCCTGTGTTCCTTGCGGAATAATAATGAGGTTATGTGGAGCATGTTTAATATCTTAGAGTGTTTAGTGTAAAAAATTATATGGCGCTTGTGTTGCGAAAACTGGTTTATATAATCATTATAAGTTTAATTCTTTGCATAGAAATGAATTGTTTTTTGGGTTGTGCGAAAGAATATAGTTACGAGGGAGATCCCTCCCGTGATACAATACCTATTGGGGACACTGCTGCAACTATCCCGGTCAGTTTACCTTTTTGTGCAGGATGCAGCGGCATGGATGATTTTATTTTTCTGAAATGGAGTTGTAAATATGATACATCGCTTCTGTGCGGCAATATAACCGACGCCGTTATTACTCCCGACCGCAATGCTTTTACTTTTTTCGGCCCATCTGCCTGTTCTCTGGATACAGGGTTGGTTATGACTGTTTATCTTGATTCCGACTCCTTAAACCGGGATAAAAACGGCCTCACTATAAACCATACTATATTTGAGTATTATGATAACACAACCAATATTGATATATTTAATTCCGGTAAGTTGGGATTTTCATTGACGATTGATACTTATGAGCACTCAACCGGTATTGCGAAAGGAAGGTTCTCCGGCAATGTTTACACAAAAGACAGCACACTTGTCACCATCGCAGATGGGAAATTTTACATAAAATTTAAATGAAAAAACTACAGGTGAAATGTCACGATGACTCCTTCCCGGATTTAAAACAAAAGTCTTTCACTTAGCCCATTCAGGAACAGGTGTACCTGCATCAAATAACTCGTCTATATAATAACTTCTTTTGAAAGATTGATCACAAGGCTCACCATCAATAGGATATACACAAGGTGAATAGAGGCTGAGGTTATTCGCAATCATTAAAGTTTTCGGATTGCCATTTGGCAATCGTGTGCTATCGTGCAACCTGCCTAAAATGCAATGACCCATTTCATGAAATATCAGGGTTTCCAGTTCCTGGTCATTATTCCAGCATTTTATATTTGGGTTAATAGAGATCACTTTCTGAACAGGAGCTTCAGGATCATAAGTATTACTTTTTCCGCAAAAATAATAGGGCAGAGCCGGGTCATATTTTATGATGAGATTATTTATTATATAAGTATGACCTCTTTTGGCAGCTTCATCTATAAAGGCTCTGACAAAACGCTGAAACTCCACCGGAACATCATATACAGGAACAAAACCTTTTTGTTTGCTGCAACCTGTAATAAGAGCTAAGGCGCTTACGAATAAAAATCTTTTGAACATTGATTTGTTCATTTAGAAGAACAAGAAAGATAAGCTTTTTAATTTAATGACATGCACATTGCTCCATGCAAAATAATTTTTATCTTTCAGGAACTGTACAACATAAGCTTATGATAAAAAAATTATTTTCCGCAGCACCCATATCTCAAAGAGGAATTACCGGAATAATGAGAATTGTGATTGGCATTTTCCTGATCTACCATGGATGGGAAATTTTTGATAAGGAAATTATCGCTGCTTATACAGGATGGCTTGTGGACATGCATTTTCCTTCACCGGCTTTTTTTGCATATCTTGGTAAATCAACTGAGCTTGCAGGCGGCATTTTGCTTACCCTCGGATTGCTTACCAGGTTTATTACGTTGCCACTGATGTGTGTGATGCTTTTTATCACTTTTGTGCTTGGGCATGGAAAAATATTTTATGATGATCAGTATCCTTTTTTGTTCTTTCTGTTTTATTTTCTCTTTTTTTTCACCGGCCCCGGTAAGTGGAGCCTTGATGCACTGGTCTTCAAAAGAGATCGGTAAGCCTTTTAAAAATATTGCTGTTCAATCTTTGCACGTCATTTTGTTTTTAACCTTGTAATTTACTTATTACTGTAATTTGCGTCCATGAAGCAAGGACCTATACACCCGGCATTACAACCCTACCTTGACGGAAAAGTTATACTCATCAATAAGCCCTTGCACTGGACAAGTTTTGATGCAGTAAAAAAAATACGGATCCTGACGAAAATTTCCCGCGTCGGCCATGCAGGTACATTAGATCCATTGGCAACCGGCCTGTTAATTATCTGTATGGGAAAATTTACCAAGAAGATCATGGAATATATGAATATGGAAAAGGAATATGAAGGTTCCTTTACACTCGGAGCAACCACAGCATCTTACGACCTGGAAAATAAGCCGGAAAATTTTACTGATATTTCAGGTATTACTGAAGAGCAAATAAAAAATACAACGCTGAAATTTATTGGTAACATTTTGCAAATACCTCCCGCACATTCTGCAATAAAAAAAGATGGTAAGCCTTTATATCTTTCCGCACGCAAAGGGGAGGCTCTCCAGTTGGAGCCGAGGCCTGTAAAAATTTTTGCATTTGACATAACAAAAATTGAATTGCCCAAAATTTATTTTAAAGTGATTTGTTCCACAGGAACATATATCAGGAGCCTTGCGCATGATTTTGGAAAAGCGCTTGGTACAGGCGCTTACTTAAGCAGTTTATGCAGAACAGGAATTGGTAATTTTAAACTTGAGCATGCGCAAACACTTATTGAGTTTGAAAAAGAAATCACGGAATTGATTGCTGTATCAGAATGGGAGTCCAATGCCTAATTGTACCGCATAATTATTTCTTGCAGGCGGCGACAGCTTCCCTGTGACCGGGTCTTTGACGCTGAATTCTTTGTTTTTCCATGTAAAGTCTGTTATATCGAGCCAGCCATTATTTTCATTCCTTGCAGGATCTTTCAGCTTTATTCCCATATCCAGCCTTATCAGAAAATAGCTGAAGTCAAACCTTACGCCGGTTCCTACTCCAATAGCAATATCTTTTCCGAGGCGATCAATAGAAAACCCGCTATTTGGAATTGCAGAACTTTTGCGAATATTCCACACATTGCCAATGTCTGTAAATAAAGCGCCGCCAAGATTCATGCTTCCATAGCGGGCAATTGTAAACCGATACTCCGCGTTTGCTTCAAGCTGCATATCCCCAAAACGTTCCCGGAAAGTGGATGAGGTGTCGCTTACAATTGAAGAACCGAGTCCGAGCAGCCTTAATCACCATGCACGCATACTGTTTGGCCCGCCGCCAACATACTGCTTATAGAAGGGAAGTTTGCTGCCAAGATTGCCGCTTCCATAATTGTAGCCCAGGCCGGCAAATGCCCTTAGTGCAATTGAAGTTTTTCTGAACTGCATCAACCTTCTGTATTCACCTTCAATTTTTATAAACTGGTATAATTTATCGTTCAGGGCTTTAAAAGGTGCAACTGCCAACTCACCTGATGCCCGTATATAATTTGTTGTATTGGGATTTCTCTTATTCGGATAAGTAATATTAAATGTGAATTGTGTGCTTGCCACATAACCGGTATAGAAAGAAGTTCTGAGATAAGGGTTAGACTTGAATGCTTCTTCTAATAAAGGAAGCGTATCAAGCGAGTAAAGCTCAATATTGGGTATCTTCCATTGGAATATCCTGTTTTTTATTTTCCATTCATAAGCCCAGATACCTATAAGAGATCGCAGCCTGAAATAATCTTTTCTGTCAGAATAGGATGCATTCATGGTAAAAATTGTACGCCTGGCTTCCATCTTGGCGGTTCCTGTAATCTTGAAAGGCGCAATAAAACGCGGAAAGCTGAACGTCTGGTTCACCGAAGACTGGATTGTTTGCAAAAAAGGATTGTTCTTATCAAAACTTAATTCAACCCCATTTCTTAAACCGGTGGAAGATTGTATGGCATTTTTCCAGAGATTACGGTTGCGGTAAGTAATATTAAAAGCAAGCCCGAAAAGTGTATTTGAGCTTAAGAAATCACCGGTATTTCTGCTGGCTTCGAGGTCAACTGTAATATTTTGTTTTTTGGCAGGATAAAGGAAATAATAGAAATCAACAGTGTCGGCTTTCATTACTGTACGTGCATCTACAGATTGCCATGCACCCATCTGGCTTAGTGTATTTACAGTCTTATAAAAGTTATCATCATTGTACAAAATTCCTTTGCGCATATACGTATGCTCCCGTAAAGGCTTAAAGTTGAACAAGCCTTTTTTATAGAAAAGTGTAAAATTTTGAGTTGAAATTTTTTTGAAAGATGAACTGTCGTTTACCAGGCTGTCAGGCTGCAAATCTTCCAAAGCATTCATTTCAGGATAATAATAAATATGACCGATATAATATTGCCTGAATGCTGTATCGGAATTGTTGCGCGATGAATCTTCATCTTCTCTTTTCCTGATGGTAATAATGGAGGTTGGATTTATCTTTCGTCTTTCAGTCGCTGCACTCATCGCCTCCGCCTGTAGAAACGGATCTGTGATTTTTTGCAGCAATGCAAGATCAGTAGTATCCGCCTCTGCCACGAGATTATCACGGGTAAGCAGAAAATAGCCTCTTCTCCGGAATAAGGATACCAGCCTGTCAAGTTCCGAGGCGATAACCTGCTTGCCGAAAGGTGTTTTACCAGGAATGATTGCCGTATTTTTTGCATTTCTGAGAGCAATATTCTGCAGAGTTGTATTTTCAATATCATATCCCAGAGAATCTATAATGGTTTTTTTGCCGGGAACAATATCCATGATTACAGTCGTTCGCAACTGGTTGGTGGTTGTATCAATATGAAAACTGTTTGAAAGGATGGTGTTGTAATAGCCTAATGACCTTAGGTAGCTGCTCATATAGGCTCTGGTTCTGATAAAATTTATTGTATCAAAAAGAGGCGGATTTTTAATTGTATAAAAAAAACCAAACTTCTGTACTTTGCGGGCAAACAGGCTATCATCCCAATAATTCATCAGGTCTTCACCTAATTGTGTTTTTTCATCTTTGGGAATATCGCCAGTTACATTTATTTTGTTATCAAACACGAAGGGTGTGTCTTTGGGCGGATTTTTTACTATTGTCCGGTTAAATACCAGTAATACCTTTTGCTCTGAGCATGATGTTAACAGGCAGAGTATAAAAAATGCCGCCGAAAGATAATACAGCAGTTTACCGGTAAAATGCATAAATATGATTAGCAAGAATGAGGTCAAATATATCCAAAGTTTGTACCACAAAAAAACGAGAGATGATGAAGCGTTATTTATTGCTGAAGGGCCAAAGCTTGTTGACGAATTACAAAACAGCGATTATGTAATAAGAAAAATTTATGCTGTTGACAAATGGATAAACAGGCACAAAGCTGCGCCGTATATTCAATCAGTAACCTGGAATGAAATGGAACGAATCAGCAACCTCCAGACACCCAACCAGGTGCTTGCTATTGCAGAGCAAAAAGAAAATACTTCATCGCCCATCCTTGCCGGTACGATAACCCTTGTTGCCGATGGAATACAGGACCCTGGCAATTTTGGAACACTCATCCGCCTGGCAGACTGGTTTGGCCTGCAGCAAATCGTTGCAAGTATTGATACGGTGGATATGTACAATCCAAAAGTCGTGCAGGCAACTATGGGAAGTTTTGTGCGGGTATTTGTCTGGTATGAAGATTTAAAATCCTGGCTGAAGCAATCACCGGTGTCAATTTATGGAGCATTATTGCATGGAGACAATGTATATACAGCAGGACCTATAACAGAAGGATTACTCATCGCAGGCAATGAAGCAAAAGGTATAAGAGAAGAGTTATTACCATTTATACAGCATGCCATTACAATACCACGGACAGGGAAAGCGGAATCACTGAATGTTGCTGTAGCGACAGGAATAATTTTATCACATATAATTTCGCAGCCATGAATGGATTGATGAATTATAAAATCAGAAAAAAAATAACAAAGCCACCTGCATGAAATTTTCTGAAGGAAAGCGATTATACAGCATTATATAATTGCAATAATTTTATTGTTTCCACAGCTTCTTTCACATCATGCACACGCAATATATGAGCGCCGTTTAAAATTCCGATAGTGTGTAAAACAGTTGTCCCGTTCAATGCTTCTTCAGCAGTAATACCGAGGGTTTTATACACAGTGGATTTTCTCGATATACCAATCATGACAGGTTTTTCAAGCATTCTGAAAACAGAAAGGTTTCGAAGTAGTTCAAAATTGTGTGCAATGGTTTTACCAAAACCAAAACCCGCATCAATAATTATGTCGTGAATACCCGCCTGTGTGCAGTCATCTATTTTTTTAATAAAATATTCGAGTACTTCCCCGGTTACGTTTTCATATACAGGATTGTGTTGCATGGTTTGAGGTGTTCCCTTGATATGCATACACACATAAGGCACTTTCATCCTGGCAATTGCCGCAAGCATGTTGCTGTCAAAACCGCCGCCGCTTATATCATTTATGATGCATGCGCCGGCATCAACAGCCTGCTCAGCTAATGCAGCATGGTACGTATCTGCAGAAATATATATATCGGGAAAATTTTCAACAATAGCTTCAATAACCGGCAACACCCTTTCCGCTTCAGCGGCTGCGCCGATTTCCTTGCTGCCGGGTCTTGTGCTTTGACCGCCCACATCGAGTATAGCGGCGCCTTCAGCAATCATTCGTTCCGCTTTCCGCAAAGCTTCATCTGCAACGAGTGTACGGCTGCTGCCATAAAAAGAATCAGGCGTTATATTCAGGATCCCCATTACAACCGGTTTATCAATCATCAATAATCTTCCTTTACAGTTAAGTGTAAACATTGTTTTGTTTCCTTTATTTTTGACCGCCGAAAAGGTTTGATGCTATTGAGTAAAGATAAGCATGTTGAATGGATGCTGATTGCTCCGGAGGTTCGTTGATAAAGTGGAGTTAGTATTAAAAAAAGGGTATTGATATTTTATATACACTGAAATTTTGCAAATGAAAAAGTTGTTGATAGTGATCCGCTGGATCGTGGGGCTTTTATTTATTTTTTCAGGATTGATAAAAGCCAATGATCCATCAGGGCTTAGTTACAAGATGCAGGAATTTTTTGAAGTATGGGGATGGAATAATCTGAATGACTATGCGCTTGCATTCGCAATTATGATGAACATTCTTGAAGTAACTGCAGGGATAAGTGTAATTATCGGGCGCAGGATGAAACTGTTTGGCTGGATATTGCTTATACTCATCATATTTTTTAGTTTTTTAACCGGCTATGCGCTTTTCTCGGGCAAAATAAAAACATGCGGGTGTTTTGGAGATTGTTTACCATTGACTCCGCTGCAATCATTTATTAAGGATATTGTATTGCTTGTGTTGATTTTTTTACTTTTTATAAAAAGAAAAGTAATTTTTCCTTTTGTAAAACCGCTTTTGTCAGACATTATAATAATTATTGGTATCAGTGGCACAATTTTTTTACAGGCTTATGTGCTCAGGCATTTACCCATTGCAGATTGCCTGCCATATAAAGAAGGAAATAGTATCATTGAAAAGATGAAACTGCCGCCGGATGCATTGCAGGACAGCTTTGCCATTACTTTTAAGTACAAGAAAAATGGTAAAACAGTGGAGTTTGATGCAAATAGTTTTCCACCCGATTTTGACAGTACGTATGAATACCTTGACCGTTATGACAAACTGATAAAAAAAGGGAATGCAACAGTTGCCATTTCAGATTTTTCGCTTGAAACATTACATGGGAATGATACTACATTGGCAATTCTTAACCAACCTTATTATTATGTGATGCTCATGGCTAAAGATTTTTCCAACGCGCAAAAATGGAACACTAGGGAATTTAAGGAGCTGCATAAAACTATGCTGCAAAGTCATATTCCCCTGTTTATTGTAACCGCAGATAAAGAAAAGGCCGTGGAGTTATTCGGCGCCGATAAAAGAATTACTATTTTAGTTTGCGACGGAACCGTAATAAAGACAGCAGCAAGAATAAATCCCACTTATATCATCATGAAGCAGGGAAGTATAAAAGCTAAATACAGCTATGCGGATATTGATAAAATTTCACGGTTCCTGTTTCAATAATTTTATTAGAAGTTTGTAAAGAATCAGTTCGCAGCATGACAATCGTCATGCTTATCATTTTCAATATATCTTAACTTTGTTTTAAAAGTATATTCTATGCATACTGTTCAAGAAATACTGGCGCGGAAAGGGCCGCAGTTCAACTATATTGACGCAGAGGCATTCGTACGTGATGCCATTACCTTGCTGAAAAGCGAAAATATCAGTTATCTTATTGTTAGCAAAGACGGTAAATATATGGGATTGTTTTCTGAGCGTGATTATACACATAAGGTAATTCTTATGAACAGGCATTCAGATACCACAACCGTAAAGGAAGTGCTCACACGTGATTTACCAATAGTAACAGGAAGTGATTCGGCGGAACATTGTATGCGCCTCATGAACAGCTACAAAACCCGCTATCTTCCTGTTTTCGACGAATATGAATTTAAAGGAGTGATTACTATTCATGATATGATGCGCGAAAGCCTCGCTGAACACGAAGATGATATCAAAAACAAATTTGGTGAAGATACCAGTAATACAGAAAGGAATTACTGGATCTGATCACTTCACAACAACTTCAGTAATTATTTTTTCACGCATAGCATCATTGATGCGTTCAATAATTTTTTCTTTTTGATAAAGAAGTTCCTGCTTCAGTGGGCCTACCGAGGTATGTATAAAAAGGGTCTGGTTAATTACCTGGATTTTATCTGTGTATTTCGCAATTGTCTTGCCCATTATATTCTGCCATACTAATTCTATCTCAACAGACTGTAAGCCGTTTTTCAGTTTGCTCTTGCTCACAAATTGCTTCATGGCATCACTTATGTGAAATTCACCCATGCTGTAAAAATAGAAAATAGAAATTTATCACGCCTGGAAATTTATTTCCGGGACTATTTTAGAATTATCACTGAAAGAAATGATTGAATGAATAATTATTCTCAATTGCTCATACATGATGATTTTGAGAAAAATTCCTTCAATCTCCCACACCTTCTTTCAATTTTTCTTTAAACACCTTTTGAAATTTATCTATCTTAGGTTGTATGACGAATCTGCAATACATCTGGCTGGGGTTTGAGTTATAATAATTCTGGTGATAATTTTCAGCGGAATAAAAATTTTTGTAAGGTTCTATTTCAGTTACAATAGGTCTGTTAAAAGCCCCGCTTTTATTGAGTTCTGATTTATAATGTTCAGCTACTGATTTTTGCTCTGTATTGTGGTAAAATATCACGCTGCGGTATTGTGTGCCTACATCGTTTCCCTGGCGGTTTAAAGTAGTGGGATCATGTGTCTTCCAGAAAACTTCAAGCAATTCATCATAAGTAATTTTTTCCGGATCATAAATTACCTGGCAACTTTCGGCGTGGCCTGTTGTACCGGTGCAAACTTCTTCATAGCTTGGATTGGGAACATTACCGCCGCTATATCCGCTTATTACTTTAGCGACTCCTTTTAGTCTTTGAAAAATCGCTTCGGTGCACCAGAAACAACCGGTGCCGAAAGTGGCCGTATCATAGTTCCCTCCGGCGATAGTTCTGTCTTCATTCATAACGGTATTTTGACTTTTGTGTTCGGCACAAGATGTAATAGAAAAAAAACCGATCGCAGCGCCAAAAATCCAGTTCAGCATATTGATAATTTTTATGCCCATAGATGCAATTAGCAAAGATTTCATTGCATATACAAGTTAATTAACATTTCTTCATTAAAATTAGCATGTTATGCAATTTTATACGAAGACATTTGGCGTTGCTTGCAGAAAGTTTTTTATTTAACATTATCTTAGCCTGTTTGATAGTGTTATCAGGGGTTAATGAAGGATTACATTTCACCATAAATATTTTCCTTATTATTTTACGGAAATATTCAGGCGGCACAAATCGTTATTATGCTGTCTATAGGATTTTTGCCGGAAGATAGAGGGGTATAATCAGTAAAAAGTGTCATGATATTTACCAG
>JAHEZC010000516.1 GCA_023251275.1 Parafilimonas sp.
ATTGCAAGTGATTAATCACTATTCCATTGATAGAACAATGCTTATTGATTTGTTCGAGATCAGCCGTGGAATTGGTATAAAATAATTGAACATGTGCTCCTGCTTTTTTTATCTGTGAATAACCATTGAGTTTTTGAAGCACGGCTTCGAGCTCTTCAATATCTTTTGCACCAACTTCAACAATATCTTCATTCACCAGCACTTCATCTACATTTCCGTAAGTAATGAGATTACCGGTTTTTAAAATTGCAACATGCGTACAGACTTTCTCCACCTCATCAAGCAGATGGCTTGCCATAATAATTGTTTTGCCTTCTGTTGCAAGTTTTTTTATCAGGGTTCTTATTTCTGCAATGCCGACCGGATCCAGTCCATTTGTCGGTTCATCAAACACAAGTATAGTAGGGTTTCCCAATAAGCACGATGCAATGGCAAGCCTTTGTTTCATACCCAGAGAATAGGTGCTGAATTTGCTGTCTTTACGCTGGAAAAGATTTACTTTTTGCAGCACACTATCAATTTCGTTATGTCCCTTGCCTTTTATTTCCGCTGCAATGCGAAGATTTTTTTCACCGGATAAATAATGATAGAAATTAGGTGTTTCGAGCAGAGTTCCGATTTGTTTTCGCATTTCTGCCGTCGGAGGCTGGCCGAAAAATTGAAAGCTCCCGGAGGTTGGGCGAAGTATATCCATGATGATGCCGAGCATAGTAGTTTTACCGCTGCCATTGGGTCCGAGGATACCAAAAACACTGCCTTCCGGAACTGTAAGGGAAACATTATTTAATGCACGTATCCTGCCATAATATTTTGTAATGCCTGTAAGGGTTAATACATCCACATCAATACTTTTTTTGAAGGTATGATTTTGAATGGGATCAAAAAATTTAATATCAGGAAGTTGTAAGAACGGTGCTTGGTTTGTTTTAAAGGTTTATAATGACCAGAGCAAAAAGAGCACATCAAATAAATTTTATTAAAAGAGAAATGTTTAGTTGTTATTTTCTCCGCTGTTTCCTTGCTGCTTGTGCATTTGCTGTCTCATTCTTTCTTCCATAGCTTCAAGTTTTGTTATTTGATCGTCTGTCAAAATGGCCTTCAGCTTTGTTCTTCGTTCAGCATAAATTGTTGCAATCTGTGTATTTTTTGCGTCCTTGTCTATGCTTTTATCTTTCATAAGTTGCCGTATTTTGGGCTGGTATTCATGTTGAATTGCTGAAACTGAATCTATTTGTGCACTTGTAACTTGCAAAGAGTCTTTCAGTTTTTGTTTTAACATTTCCCTGAATTGGCCGTTATTATTCTGAGAAAAAGACGCAAGAGAAATCATAGAAAATGCTGTTACCAGCACGGTAATTATTTTTTTCATAGAAATGAGATTAATTGCAAGATAGTTGGACCATTAACAAAGCAGGCATTATACTGTCTGCTTTGTTACAGCGGGTTGCTAATTTTTGGGAGACGGATTTTTCTTCAATTCCGCTTCTTTAGCTTTTTGGTCAGGTGTTAATACACCGTCAATTTTTTCTTTGTATTCCTTCTTTAAAGCTTTTAATGCATCATCCTTTTGTTTCTGCGAAAGATTTTTGTTGTTCAGGATTTCGGCTTTTTCACTCTTCTCTTCTTTTTTATAAGCACTGATTTTTTGGGATTGATCTTTCGTTAATCCTATTTGCTTGTCCATTGATTCCTTTTTTGCCTTCTGTTGTTCAGTATTCTGTGTCTGAGGTGCAGCCGTTTTAGGCTGAGGCGATTGGGCTCGTAATCCCATTTGGGCAATACAAAAAGTAATTGCCAATACAAGTAATTTTTTCATATTTATTTTTTTTAATAATTGCAGATGAGACAAAGAATACAAATGATGGTTTAAGCAAAATTTTTTTTAACAAAGCATTAAAAAAGCCCTGCAGATTAAAAATGCAGGGCTTTGCTAAAAAATATTCGAGTACAATTAATGCTTATCTCAGGAAAAGCATTTCGCGATATTTAGGGAGTGTCCACTCATCATCATCAACAAGATGCTCAAGTTTATCTATATGATAACGGATTTCATCAAAGAATGCTTCCTTTACCTGGCTGCAGTAAGCGATAGCTTTGGTACGCGTAGCGCTTATGTTGTTTGTTATTTTGCGTGCTTCAACCATATCGTGTACTTTGTTATGTATTACCTGAATGTGTTCTGAGATTTCTTTCAGAATGCTTAATTGACTGGCATAAGCACTTTCAGAAAGGCCTGCATCTCTTAAGCCATTGACATTCGCGGCAAGTTTATTTTGATATGAAATGGCAGAGGGAATAATATGGTTAATGGCTAGATCTCCCATTATACGGGCTTCAATCTGCACTTTTTTAATATATTTTTCCAGTTCAATTTCATGGCGTGCCTCCAATTCAGCGTGGTTGTACACATCATTATTTTCAAATAATTGTTTTGCCTTTTCTGTTACCAGGGCATCAAGCGCAAGAGGTGTTGTGCTCACATTGGGCAAACCACGGCGTTCTGCTTCATGATGCCATTCTTCACTGTAGTTATTTCCTTCAAATAAGATATTCTTGCTTTCAACGGCATATTTCTGTATCACATGCATGATGGCAATATCCTTTTTTTCGCCTTTTTCTATCAATTCATCTACTTCGGTTTTAAAATTCTTCAATGTTTCTGCAATAATAGTGTTGAGTACAATCATAGCGCTGGCGCAATTTGCAGAAGATCCTACCGCACGGAATTCAAATTTATTTCCCGTAAAAGCGAATGGGGAAGTACGGTTACGGTCAGTATTATCAAGCAATAATTCGGGAATGCTTCGGTGGAGGTCGAGTTTCAGGATAGCTTCATCCTGCTCATCAAATTTGTCACTCACC
>JAHEZC010000517.1 GCA_023251275.1 Parafilimonas sp.
GCAACGATCTCTCCGAAATACACATCAAGGAAACTGTTCGGATTTATTTTTCTTGTAATACCATATTGCACAGGGACCTCTTTTTTTTCAGGCTGAAGCGTGCCGAATGCCCTGTCCCATATATTCAGCAGGTTGCAGAAATTAGTATCCATGTATAAAGGATTGCGTGCATGGTGTATGCGGTGATGAGAGGGAGTAAGAATAATTTTTTCCATAAATCCGAGACGCCCGTCTTTCAATAAATTTTCTCCTACATGAATAAAGGCTCCCCAAAATCCATCAATAAACATAATGAAAAATAATAGAGGAGCATTGACGCCAAGTAAAATACAGATGGAGGTACGTATCACATCTGCGTAAGGTGCTTCAAGAAAAAAATGCGCATAAGAGATAGAAAGATTCATGCTTTCCGGTGCATGGTGCGTGGAATGCAGGCACCAAAACAACCGCACCTTATGTCCAAGATAGTGATACACGAAATGCGCCAGTTCCCAAATAATATACCCGTAAATAAGCCAGTACCAGTTGAATGCAGTCTTAATAATGCCATATTTTTCAAAAAGCCCTATGCAAAAAGCAACTGCGGCTATAGAAATAAAGCGCGAAGCAAAACGATTGAATACGTAAATAAAAAAAGGGATCCGGTAATCGGCAACCCGGAACTTTTTATACACGATGCTTCGTCCAATTTCAATCAACAACAAAAATGGCATTACGGGGCCAATTACAGAAAGAACACCATCCAATGTGCGCAGTGATGAATAATCACCCGAACGGTACATATCTATCAATGCACCAAGCCCTGAAAAAGCCATCAATTCTTCGTATAAAGTTTGCAATACTCCCATTGCTTATACCATTTATGCCGGAAACCCCGAATGCAGTTGCCGGAATAAAAATACGGATTTGCTTCATTGCACGAAATGTTTCCGGTTGCTGTCACGTAAAATATTCTTAGATGATTTCTCAGCAAATATTTCTTTGTCTGAAAGGTACCTGAAGCTTGCCATATCCGCAAATCTTCAGCATTACAAAAAATACGAAAAAGTTGTTGTTTGAAAGCGCTCATCTTATAAGTTATTACGCTTATTTTTACTTCGTTTAGCCTAACAAAAAATATCAGGATGCTTAATGTTATAAGAACAGCTAAGAATTTGTGGATAGATATTTCTGTCCAAAAGGCGTTTTTAGGGGGAAGGGTAAAAAGTATTGATGGTACTAAAATAATTTACGATTCAGTCGGCACTCCTTACAATATTACGCGGTTAATATTTTTTGAACTTTATCCCATTAAAGAGACGGATATTCTCATAGATGTTGGATGTGGCAAAGGAAGAGTATTTAATTATTTGTTGTACAGGGGAGCAAAGAATAAAATGATCGGGTACGAAATTAATAGTACAGTAGCCAATAAAACAAAAAGGAGATTGAGCAAATACAAAAACGTTGAGATCAGGTGTGAAGATATATTTGATAATTTTCCTGCAGAGGGGAATGTTTTCTATTTATTCAATCCTTTTAATCATGAAATGATGGTATCGTTCAGCAATGCTATTTTAAAAATGAAAAGTATAAAGCCGGTTATTTTATATTTTAATCCTACCTGTATTGATATATTTAATAATGAGAACTTCACTTATGAATTAATTGATATTCCCCGGCATTATTACAAGTTCGCTATTATAAGGGTCACTTAAATACCACTTTACGTGAAATGCATTCAGTCGTCATCAGCCAAAATATTTTTCAATATTTTCCAGACATTCTCCGCTAATATTTTATGCCCCGCTGCTGTCTGGTGAATACCATCTCCCTGGTTCAATGCAGCTACGCCTCCCACTCCCTCAAGTAGAAAAGGTACTAAAGCCATCTTGTTTTTTGCTGCCAATTGAGGATATATTGCTTTGAATTGAGAAGTATAATCACTGCCCATATTCGGAGGAACCTGCATTCCCAATAACACTAATTTTACTGCGGAATTTTTTGCCTTTACTTTATCAATAATTGCCTGAAGGTTTTTTATGGTTTCCTTTACAGGAATGCCACGCAAACCGTCATTGGCGCCCAATTCGAGGACGAAGATATCCACCTGTTGTTTTAAAAGCCAGTCTATTCGGCTATTTCCCCCTGCAGTAGTCTCACCACTTGACCCGGCATTAATGACCTTGAAAGGCATTTTCAATGAATCAATTTTTTCCTGTATCAAAGAAGGAAATGCTTCGGATAGATCATCGAGGCCATACCCGGCAGTAAGACTGTTGCCAAAGAACAGGATTGTTTTTACCTGTGATTGTTTCGCAGGTGCTTCCTGTTTTACTGACTGTTGATTATTGCTCGTTTTTGTTTTTTCACTACATGATGCAAAAACAGCAAGAAGAGATATAAATAAAATTATTTTAGTGCGCATAAATGAAAGAATGGTTTAATAAAAATAGCCAATTTAAGGTATCAACCACAGAATGTGGATGCGTCAGAGCTTTTGGTCAAACACATTGCTGAGAATATCTGATGAGACTGGAATAAGGAACGGAAAACATTTAAGTAATTTTACAAAATATATGAATCCAAGAGTGCAAAAAGTCCAATGCAAAGACAAAACCAACCTTATTGTAACATTTGAGAATGGGGAAGTCAAAATATTTGATGTGTCACCGTATTTCGGCTATCCGGTTTTTGACGCTTTAAAGGACGAGGCTTTTTTTCGCAAAGCACATGTGCTGCATGGTACTGTGGTATGGAATCACGAAATAGATTTTGATCCTGATACCCTATACATAGAAGGAAGGCTATTAAATCAGACAGATCATTGAAAACAGAAAAAGAATAATAAGTTTATAAAAAAATTTCATGTT
>JAHEZC010000518.1 GCA_023251275.1 Parafilimonas sp.
TGAAAATTTTATGATCATCAGCAATGGCATATTTGATTTCGTTCATAGCTGGAAATTTTAAGCAGGAAAATGGAATTGCAAAGAAATACTATCCGTGCTGTTGTTTTCTTTTTAAAACTGAATATTTCCTTTCAGAATGTTGATTTTGTTCCGAATATTTTCAAACCGGTTCCTTGCGAATTGTATAATTTATCGAGAAACTCTTCCTGGTTCAGACCATCGTTTCGCTGATGAATAAGCACAAATGCAAAAAATAGCAAATCAATGAAAATCGTTCCTGCTGTGCGGTCAATCTCCGGCAATAAAATATTTTTTTAAGAGCATGTTATTGCCTTTGCCAAAAAAATATCCATATCAAAAAGAGTCCATCATATATAAAACAAGAGAATGTAAACAGTTTCTTCACCTGTAAATGTCAGTTTTTTGAAGAAAATAAAATTACAAAAACTTCCTGCGCAATAAATAAAAATAGCTGGTACAATCCGGAAAGAAAGCAGGTTTTGTATTTTCTGCCTTGTCATGCGGATAATGATTTTTTATTTAAAACAAAACCAAATAGCCTTTTTATTGTTTTGATAATATGACTCTCGTTAATATCTGCTGGTTTCGCCGAGACTTAAGATTGCATGATAATGCTGCACTATATTATGCATTACTAAATAATAATCCTGTTATCCCGATATTTATTTTCGACGGCAATATTCTCGACGACCTTGAAGAAAAAACTGACAGAAGGGTACAATTTATTCATGAAGCATTGCAGGAAATGCAGCAGCAATTAATAAAGATGGGAAGCTCGCTGGAAGTCTATCATGGTTACCCGGCTGAAGTATTCAAAACGTTGCTGAAGAAATATTCGATTGAAAAAGTTTTTATCAATTCAGATTATGAACAATATGCCATTGACCGAGATACTGAAGTTTCGGATCTGGTGAAAGATCATGGCGCTTCACTGCACAGTTATAAAGACCACGTGATCTTTGAAAAAAGTGAAGTAATAAAAGATGGTGGTGGTCCTTATACTGTTTATACACCTTACAGCAGAAAATGGAAAGCGGGGCTGAATGATTTTTATCTAAAACCATATCCTGCGGAAAAATATTTCAGCAATTTTTTCAAACAGGATGCAGTCAATATTCCCGCATTGGAAAGCATGGGATTCAAAACAGGGAACAAATCATTTCCCCTCAAATCATTGCATAATGATATGTTAGCAAAATACAAAGAGCAGCATGATTATCCTTATGCTAATGGCACAAGCAGGTTGAGTGTGCATGTACGCTTCGGAACGATCAGCATACGTGAATTGGCACGCAAAGCGAAAAGCACAAGCGAAACATTTTTAAATGAACTGGTGTGGCGTGATTTTTATCACAGCATTTTATGGCATTTCCCGCAGGTAAGAAAAGGGCAATCTTTCAAAAGAGAATATGATCTTATTAACTGGCGCAATGACGAAAAAGAATTTGCCGCATGGTGCAATGGTAAAACCGGCTACCCGCTTGCGGATGCCGGGATGCGTGAACTGAATGAGACCGGATATATGCACAACCGACTGCGTATGATTACCGCATCTTTTCTTACAAAACATTTACTGATTGACTGGCGATGGGGTGAAACATACTTTGCTAAAAAGCTGCTTGATTTTGATTATGCCGCTAATAATGGCGGATGGCAATGGGCTGCAGGCAGCGGCTGTGATGCAGCGCCATATTTCCGGATATTTAATCCAGCTCTGCAGGCAAAAAAATTTGACAAAGACTTTTTATATATAAAAAAATGGGTACCTGAATATAATTCACCCGCTTACCCGGAACCAGTCGTGGTGCATGAAGAAGCACGCAAAAGAGCGCTGCGGGCATACAGCGAGGGACTCGGGAGAAAGTAAAATTTAAAAGGTATTCGCAGAACAATAAGCCCAATAAATTTTCTATGCAAAATGATCCATCATCACATTGCATCTGATTCAGAATAATAAAGTTGCGCGGATAATTCCTGCGGCTTCATAAAATTCAAGTTCATTTTTTATTTTTCCAGTTCAGCGAGCAAGGAAGGAATGTCGAGATGTTCTGTAACCATTTGCAGATTGCCTTCTTCATCAAAAGGCCATTGTTCATGAGGCTTATCCCAATATAATTCTACGCCATTCCCATCAGGGTCATCGAGATAGATTGCTTCTGAAACACCATGATCCGAAAATCCGGTAAGCGGATAATTTGCATCAAGCAATCTTTTCAAAACAACAGCTAATTCTTTCCTCGATGGATAAAGAATAGCTGTATGAAATAAACCGGGTTGATTTTTTGGAGCTGGTGTCTTATCCTTGCTGTACCACGTGTTCAAACCAATGTGGTGATGATAATTACCGGCTGAAATAAAAACCGCCTGCGATCCGTAGCGCTGCATTATTTGAAATCCAAGTAAGTCTTTATAAAACCCCAATGCTTTTTCTATATCGGAAACTTTTAAATGCACATGACCAATTCGTGTGCCGGATGGGATCGTGTAACTCATATATTATTCTGAAACGTGAAACGACAAATATGAAAACCAACAACAAACTACCAACCACTAACAACAAACATTCACTATATTATTTTTCTGCCGTCAAACTTGCGACTAAATATTCCTGGTTCATTCTTGCGATGTTAGTAACTGAAATCCCCTTAGGGCAGGCGGCTTCACATGCACTGGTATTGGTGCAGGCGCCAAAGCCCTCTTTGTCCATTTGTGCAACCATATTAAGCACCCGTGATTTATGTTCGGGGGATCCTTGCGGCAATAAAGCAAGATGTGAAATTTTTGCAGCGACAAACAACATAGCCGAACTATTCTTGCAAGCTGCCACGCAG
>JAHEZC010000519.1 GCA_023251275.1 Parafilimonas sp.
TTCAGTTAGATCACTCCAAAGCAATGGGATTATTAAAATCACTTACGGAGGAATATCCCCGTGATGTCAGAACGCTTTTATTTTATGCGAATGAATTAAGGCAGGAGAAAAAATTTGATGAGGCGGGAGCTGTTTATAATAAGATACTCAACTTCGAACCCAACAATGTGAAGGCATTGGTTGCCCTGGCTGTTTTATCCTATTCTCAAAATAAAAATGAAGAAGCGGAGGTGTACGTTGCAAAAGCAGTGAGTACTGGTACAATAAACAGAAATGACTATGCACGATTAGGTTTTTACCTGCTGGTAGCAGATAAAAACAAGGAAGCTGCTTTTTATTACGAAAAAGCGATTGCTATGGGCGCTGACGGTTTTGATTATTACAATCTTGCGTGTGCTTATGCAAAAATAAATGACAAGGACAATGCATTTAACGCGTTGGAAAGCTCACTTAAAAACGGGTATGGTTCGAAACAGCAGATTGAAAACGACAGCGATTTTGATTCATTGCGAAATGACGGCAGGTATGAAGAATTGCTTTCTAAAATCAAATAGCTATCTCACAAAAGATCACTATGTATTATAATAATAATGCAAACTACCTGATACAATGAATTATAAAACCTTGTTTGCTGCAACAGCTTTGTCAATCTTTTCAATTTCTATCCGTGCGCAAATAAATGGAGTAAAATTAAAAGGCAAATACCTGGGGCAAAAACCACCGGGCAATATCGCTGAAATATTTGCACCGGGCATTGTCAGCACAGATGCTTATGAGCATAGTGCCCCGGCTTTTTCTCCAGATGGAAACACAGTTCTGTGGACAATTGTACCAAGGGGCAAACCATCATACCTGCTGGAAATGAAAATAGAAAATGGTATATGGACAAAACCGGCGCCGCCTTCATTCACAGACAGCACGGCGGATGATATTTATGCTTCGTTTTCCGGTGATGGAAAAAAACTTTATTTCAGTTCGAGGAGAAAATTGCCGGCAGGCTACCCGGAAAATGTGGGCACACGGATTTGGGAAGTTGAAAAAAAAGAAAATGGTTGGGGTAAGCCGAAGCCTTTCGATACTTCAGTTTCAGTTGGGAAAAGCTTTGCGCATTCGGTAACAAATGACGGAACGATTTATTTTTCAGTCAGTGGGCAGGGTGGAACAAACTGGAATATGCAATTTTCAGAAAAATCGGGAGGCAAATATAAAAAGCCTGAATTGCTTCCATACAGTATAAACAGTTTTGGGTATGAAGATGGGCCATTCATTTCACCTGACGGGAGTTACCTGATTTTTGAATCCGAAAGGCCGGAAGGAATAGAAGGCAGCATTGACTTATATATTAGTTTCAAAGGAAAAGATGGCCGATGGAGTGTTCCTGAAAATATGGGTGACAGAGTTAACAGCAAATACACAGAAAGATTTGCCCGCGTTTCACCCGATGGAAAATACCTTTTCTTCGGGAGCGACAGGAGGCAATCACCCATCAGCGTTGGCAGTGATATTTATTGGGTTGATGCGGGAATAATCAAAGAGTTAAAAGATCAGAATAAAAACAGGAGTTGGATTGATAGTCATTCCGGAATTGAATTGTTGTTGGCGCTTGATAACAGGAACTTCGAAGAAGCATCCGGCATGATGAACCGATGGGTGTTTGATCATCCGAACGATAAAGGTGCGTTGATAGATTATTGTACTGTTCTGAGAAATAATAATCAGTATGCGGATGCTGAAATAATATTGAAAAATAAACTTGCTGAATGGCCGGATGATATTAATCTGCAGGCAGAATTGATGTTAGATATGCTTGCACAGAATAAGAATGAAGAAGCGGAAAATTTTATTTCGTCGTCTGTTCCCGGCGTTGCTCAAAAAAGATCCATCTATGCTAAGCTTGCATTGCATTACCTGATGACGAGTAAGAATGAAGAAAGCGCTGCATATTATGAGAAAGCATTGGCGATAAAACCAGAAGGATCCGATTTTTACAGGTTGGCTTATGCCTATGCAAGGGATAATAAAACAGCCAAAGCGATTGATGCATTGGAAAAAGCTGTCAGCTATGGCTATGGATCAAAACAACAATTGGAAAATGATCCGGGTCTGCAATTATTGAGGTCAGAAAACCGGTTTAAACAACTGTTGGATAAAATGAAATAAGCGATTAAATATTTAATGAATTAAACAACCATTGAAACAAATAAAAGATGAGAAAAATATTTTTATTACTGTCATTATTTTTTTGCACGTTTGTCTGTTTCGCACAGGATATATTTACACGTGGCCTGGTGTATCAATCACCGGAAATGAAAAAAGTAATCATTAAAGAAAAGATCAGGTACCTCATCGTAAATGATACAACACTTACGTTTGATATTTATTATCCTCCCGCTTTTGATTTTAAAAAGAAACTGCCACTCGTCATTTTTAATAACGGGGTGGGAAGTATGGATATACCGCGGTGGGGAATATATAAAGATTGGGCAAAGCTTGCGGCAGCAAACGGAATGATTGCAGTGAACTACCAGGCCCGTTCCGTCAATGCGCTTAATGATGGCGAATCTTTTATAGATCATGTTATAAAACATGCTGCTGAATTGAATATTGATCCGGAAAAGATCGGGATGTGGACATGCTCTGCCAATGCAAGAACAGGCATGCGGCTTGCCTTTAAATCAAGACCGGCAGTAATAAAATCGCTGGTTGTTTATTATGGCGGACCTGACAGTCTCGGGCAATTGAGGCAGGATCTTCCTACATTAATTGTTCGTCCGGCCCTTGATGCACAATTTATGAATGCACGCATAGAGAATTTTATACAAAATGCATTGCAACAGGATGCTCAGTT
>JAHEZC010000520.1 GCA_023251275.1 Parafilimonas sp.
CTATTCTATAAGTCCTTATACGTTTTTATAAATTTCTATCTTCTGCATTTGTAACACCTGGCATGATTTCTCAACAAATGTGAGCATCTCACCAACATGCTTATTTTTGCATTCGGCAAAAGTTTTTTAGTCAACTATCTGCACAACAAAAAATGCAAACAGCCAAGGAATCGGAAATCATAAAAAAGGCAGCGGAGGGAACTGTGTATTCCATTTTATTCTCCATCAGTTTTTCTCACCTGCTCAATGACACTATTCAATCTTTAATTCCTTCCATTTATCCGGTGGTAAAAAATTCATTGCACCTGAATTTTTCGCAGATCGGTCTGATCACACTTACTTTTCAGCTAACTGCCTGCCTGTTTCAACCTGTCGTAGGTTCATACACAGACCAGAAGCCACAGCCATTCTCTCTTGCCATGGGCATGGGCTTTTCACTCATCGGGCTTTTGCTATTGTCACAAGCCGGCAGTTATGCGATATTATTGGTGTCGGTTGCCCTGATAGGAACAGGTTCTTCCATCTTTCATCCCGAGGCTTCGAAAGTCGCTTATATGGCAGCAGGCAAAAGACGCGGCCTTGCACAATCTATTTTCCAGGTAGGAGGTAATACGGGAAGTTCGTTGGGACCCTTGCTCGCAGCTTTGATCATCGTGCCTTTCGGGCAATCAAGCATTCTCTGGTTTTCATTGCTCGCATTGCTTGCCATTATTGTGCTATCCACCGTCGGTAACTGGTATAAAAATAATATGCACCGGATAAAGCAGAAGGCAGGATCTGCGGCACTCAAAGATCATCCTGTGCTGTCGCGAAGAACAATAGTTACTTCCATTATTATTTTGCTCATCCTTATTTTCTCAAAATATTTTTATATCGTTTCCATCAGCAACTATTATACATTTTACCTGATGGATAAATTTCATGTCTCCATACAAAGCTCGCAGATGTATCTTTTTGTTTTTTTATTCGCAGTTGCAGCAGGCACATTGATGGGGGGCCCGGTTGGAGATCGCATTGGACGAAAATATGTGATATGGTTTTCTATCCTTGGCGTTGCACCTTTCACGCTGCTGTTGCCGCATGTCAGTTTATTCTGGACAAGTGCCCTCAGTGTATTCATCGGGTTTATTCTTGCCTCTGCATTCTCTGCCATATTGGTATATGCACAGGAATTACTTCCTGGCAAAATAGGAATGATCTCAGGGCTTTTTTTTGGGTTTGCATTTGGTATGGGAGGTTTGGGCTCTGCTGTACTGGGCACACTGGCAGATCATACCAGCATTGAATTTGTGTACGATGTTTGTGCCTATCTACCTTTAATTGGGTTGCTTACAGCATTCCTGCCTGATATTGGTGAAAGAAAGAAGAAAAGCAAGTAAATAAAATATTAGCTATTCTTATTGTGATAATAAAAAAGATTGCAATGAATATCTATTTTTTCACATGCTCCATAAAGAAATTCCAAGCTTCATTTATAGCAATTACATCGGGCCTCCTCCCGGTCTGAGCAGAGAATTTATTTGTATCCATAATTGCAACGGATTCTCCGGCAGCACATTTTTTTGCTGTTTCGTCCGGTGATGAAATAAAGGCCGCGATGGCTGTTATTTTTTTTGGAATATTACAACTTAGCCTGTAGGTCATTTTTCCTCCGGCTTCAAATCCTGTTGCATATACACGGTTCGGATCGCAGTGATATTGCTGCACAAAATAATCAATCATGATACTGATAAATCCTGCATCATTTACGCTGCCGGGAGCAGGCATGCTGTCATTTATATAGTCATTCCAGTGACCGGCAACCGCATCAGGATATACCACAATACAATCAGTGGAATCGGCTTTTGCATGAATAATATCGCCGTACACTTTGATTGCATTCTTTGCACTTTCATTCATCCCATGAAGGAACAGCACCAAAGGATAAGTGCTTTTACTGCCATATTTAGCGGGGATATAAAAAGTAATGTACCTGGGAATGCCATCAATGACAAAATCACTTGTGTATAAGCCTTTTCCCGGCGTCGTGTTGTCCTGTGCATAAACAGTAAACCGGAAAACCGTCAACAATATGTAACATAATAACTCTTTTCGCATAAAGAGATGATGCAGCTTTTATACTTATCCGAAATTTATTTTAAAGTTACAATAGGTACTGCGAAGATGTCAGCAAAGAAATGATAAAGTGACTCATATATGCGGACAGTAAAGGTTTGATCTCACTGCATAAGGAAAACTCTTTTTCAAAACAGAAATTTCTTTTTCGCATTTAGAAAATTATCGGCAATAAATATTAATTTTCAGAAAGCATTGTTACCAGATGAAAAAGAAATCATACGCTCACGGTGTAAGCAGTCACTCTCTCCTTGGAGAAACGATAGGGGAAAATCTCAGGAATACAGTCAACAGGTTTTCCGAAAGAGATGCGCTTATCTCTGTACATCAAAACTACAAAGTTACATACACCGAATTCTGGCAACAGGCAGAAACAGTAGCAAGAAGCTTACTCGCCATACAGGTACAGAAAGGCGATAGGGTTGCTATCTGGTCTCCCAATCGTTTCGAATGGGTATTGGTGCAATATGCTACAGCACGTATTGGCGCTATCATGGTAAATATTAATCCAGCCTATCGTACTTCTGAACTGGCTTATGTGCTCGGGCAATCAGGCTCAAGCGTGTTGATATCTGCACTGTCTTTCAAAGGCAATGATTACAGGTCAATGATTGAAGAAGCAAGATCACTTTGTGAAAACCTGAGAGAAATTATTTACCTGGATAAAGACTGGGATGGCTTTCTTGACAGGGCAGATCTTGTAAGCATAGGGAAATTAAATGAAATTGAAAA
>JAHEZC010000521.1 GCA_023251275.1 Parafilimonas sp.
GCTACTGCAGGAAGAAGCTTTCAGGAACAAACTGGATGAAGAATTAAAAAAGAAAAACCAGCACCTCGAAGAAAGTATTCGCAAATCGTTATCAACAGACTACGAGAACCAGCTTAAATTTTTGCAGCAATCCATTGTGGATAATGAAGAGAAATTAAAAGAGGCAAGAAGAAAGGAATTTCAATTTTTACAGAAAGAGCAGGAATTGAAAAACAGGGAAGCAGAACTGGAAATCCTGATGCAAAGAAAATTGCTGGAACAAAGGGAACTGCTTAAAGAGCAGGTGCAAAAAGAAGAAAGAGAACGCCTCCAGATAAAGGAAACACAACACCAGATGCAGTTGAAGGAGCTGCAAATACAACTGGATGATCAGAAAAGATTAGTGGATGAATTAAAGCGGAAACAGGAGCAGGGCAGTATGCAACTGCAGGGTGAAGTGCAGGAGCTTTTGCTCGAAGAAATTTTGCGTAATACTTTTCCTTTTGATGAAATAAAAGAAGTTGGCAAAGGTGTGCGGGGTGCAGATTGCATCCAGACTGTGCGCAACCGGTTTGTAAACGACGTGGGAAAAATTATTTATGAAAGCAAGCGGACAAAGGATTTTTCGGCTGAGTGGATTGAGAAGCTGAAAACCGATATGCGTAGTCTTGGCGCCGATGTGGCTGTAATTGTAACACAGGTATTGCCCAAAGATTTAGAACGCTTTGGTGAAAAAGATGGTGTGTATATCTGCACTTTTGCCGAAGTAAGAAGTGTTGCATCTTTATTGCGTGATGCGATCCTGAAAATTTATGATGCAAGGAGAAGCCAGGAAAACAAGGGAGATAAAATGTCTATGTTGTATGACTATTTGATTGGAGGCGAATTTGGTGAACAATGGAAAGCGATACGCGAAGGCTTTATGAGCATGAAGCTAAGCATTCAAAAAGAACGCGATGCGATGGAAAGGCTGTGGAAGATGAGGGAAAAGCAACTCGAAAAAGTGTTGCTGAATGCTGCACATATCAAGGGATCTATTGAGGGTATTGCAGGTGCTGATGCTGTGAATCTGAATTTACTGGAAGAAAATGATACTGGATTATTAGAATAGATATTGCATGCTTATAGAAGATACCATCCATATTGAACACATTCGTCCATCGCGCCGCAAGCCTATCTTTCCTGTAAGTGAAGATATGCGCATCTATTTAGGTCAGTATGGCCGTGAAATAAAGCTGCCGGTTTTTTACAATGACCTTCTGCATTTTACCTATTCTATTCCTTTAAAAAATAAATCCGGTAAAGACACGCTTTGGGAAACCGTTTCTTATGATATGAGGGAATGGGAGCACCTGCGTGAATGCCTTGTTACCACGTATGCCATTTTAAAAACGGAAGGCGACCTCAGCTATATCAGGCATCTTGATGTAGCCCGGATAGATTTCTGTGTCTTTGGAAACAGTCAGCCTTTTCGCATCCGGATAGTAAATAAGTTTAATGATAACTACGATCATTACTATATCAAACAGGCAGATGCAAGCCGCATATACGGCCTTGAACTGGAACATCTCTTATCTCCCAACCGCATTACTTTTCTCACGCATCGCAATACGCTTGTAGAAGAACATATTCCGGGCATTCCCGGTGATGATTTCATAGAAAATTACCTGCATCGCAAAGACACCAACCTGATCCGCCTGGCAAAAGAGTTTGTGAAGTTCAATGAACGTTGTTTTGTGTGCCTGCTCGGTGATATGCGCAGCTACAATTTTGTGATAAATATGACGCCTGATGTAGAAGATTTTCAATATCGAATCCGTTCCATTGATTTTGACCAGCAGTCGTATGAAGGAAGAAAGAACATGTACCTTCCGCAATTTTTTAAAGAAAATAAGCCTTTTGTGGATATAGTACTCAAAAGCCTTGACAAAGAAAGCATTGCACAATACCAGGCTGAGGAAAGAACCATGATGACCTTTCGTCTTGTATCATCGCGTTATCGTGTAAAAGAGCTGCTGGATATTATGCATGATGACAATATTTCAAAGCCTGAAAAAGTAATACAGCTCCGGAATGAGCTTTCAGAAAATTTTAAACAAAAAGCTTATCTCAAATGCAGCACTATGGGGCAAATACTGAAAATGCAACTCAAGCAAACCCTGCGAAAAAGCTTATTGCTTATTCCCAAAACCAAAAGCCGGTTTGCTGATTAAATTGTTACCTGGAAGGTCATAGATAAGTGGATTGTTATCACGGATCAGATGCAAGCCACACCAGGCACAAAGCATGAAATATTTTGTATTGCAGTTGGAGGGGAAAGACTTCACTTTCCCTTAAGAAAACCGTGTTGATCAATCCATTGTTTCCCGGTGAAAATGGCTCCAGCAAAATATGCTCGCTGAAATCAATCCCTCCCCAACCCCACCACTTGAATACAGCTTCTTTAGCGCTCCATGCTACTGTAAGTTGCCTGGTGGTTTGATGATCGGGATGACTGTCATGTTCATTTGATTGTTTCCTGATAAAATCACTTTCTGTTGTATGCAGGAATTTATGGCTGATTTTTGACACCCTTTCGCTGACCATTTCGATATCTATTCCCACTCTTTGTTCACTGCTTACAATAGCTGCTGCGTAATCACCACAATGTGAAATCGAAAAATGATATTGCTCATAAGGCAAGTAAGGTTTTCGTGTATCGGCAATTAAAATTTCTTCGTAAGGAAAATCGGGAAATAAATATTGAAGCAGATAACGTCCTGCCAGATGCTGCAGCCGTTTATGCGGATGTGTTATCTCTCTTTGCAGCGGAACTTTTTTCAAAAAAAAACCTTCCGGCTCTTCTATTTTCCAGATACCGAGCTTT
>JAHEZC010000039.1 GCA_023251275.1 Parafilimonas sp.
AAGAGTTTGAAACTGAAGCCAGCGGGGGAATCAACCTGGATAATATAACTGATTATGCTAAGACCGGTGTGGATTACATAAGTATCGGTGGATTAATTCACCAGGCTGCAAGCCTCGATTTAAGCTTGAAAGCTGTACTTGTATAATAAAGAACCGAATACTTTTATTTTGATTTAAAAATGAGTAAAAAAAATAAACCGGATAACAGGGGATTTGTTTTCAGCACAAATCCTGATTTTCACTTTGAAAATGATGACACAAGCTGGCAGGAAATCTTAACTCCCGCACAACAAAAGCTGAAAATAAAACTCGATACCAAACATCGTGCAGGTAAAGCAGTTACAGTGGTAGAGAATTTCAGAGGAGCAGATGATGAACTGGAAAAAATCGGAAAACAATTAAAAAATTTTTGCGGCTCTGGCGGGAGTGTGAAAGATGAAATTATTATTATACAGGGTGATCAGCGCGAAAAAGTACTCCAATGGTTACTGAAAAATGGATATTCGAACAGTAAAAAATATTGAAAGAATGAATAAAATGAATATTCAGCTTCTTGCAGTTAACGCAGTATTTTCACCCGAATGATCGAGGATGACAACAGGCGCTTCTGCTACAGTATCTTCCCATGTTTGAATAGAAGGAACTGAAGGATTTTTACCCCACTTAATTCGCAGCCATACCCTTTCATGTACCCAGAAAAGACCAACTTTAGTGATAATTTCCGTCCCCCCTATCGCAAAAGCTTTTGTAAAATCACCAGTCCAGAATAATGCAATAATTATAGTATCAAGTGTACCAAAAAACCGCCAGCTTATTCCTTTTACCAAACTGCGGTAATGTTTTTCGCCAACAATTGTTTTTCGGTCAACGCCATAAATTTTCCCAAAATTCAGTCTGAACCAGATACGTTCATGCAGATAAAACAAACCGATCTTAGTCAAAACTTCAGTAGCGCCGATTTTTAGAGCGGCAGATATCTGACCGGTAAAAATCCAGGAAAGAAAAATCGTATCACAGGTAGCAATGATACGCCATGTTGCTGCTTTAACCACACTGCGCACACTTCGCTCATTGTTTTTTACAGTTCCCGACATAAGAATCTGTTCGTTGTTGATGTAAACCTATTAAACCAGTAGGAATTATAGTAAAAGTAAGGATTAATTCATATCAACCAAATTTTTTAGAATTAAATTTTACGAAAAAGGGGAAAGAAGTTTTTTACACCTTGAACAAATAGTGCCGAAGCAAAATCATCTGCATTTTTTTATTATCCATTATTGACCCTGGGCTAAGCTATACGCTTTTTTATCACCCCACATATTCAGTAATTCAAGAGAGCAAATTTTGAAATCACCGCTCATACTCACATACAGGCCGATAACGTCCTGCTGATTGAGCGGAAAACCGTCAATACTTTCAAATCGTGCATTATATTGATTTACCAGATTGGTATAGATGCTTCCCGTAGGCCAAACCTGTGTTCCCCGGTTGCTGATATTCACAAGTGTAAATTTTACTCCTGCATGCCTTAAACACCTGTTTGCAATAACCTGTGGCTGCTCATTGCTTTCAATGAACAAATCAACGCCGACAATTTTTTCCATTTCCAGTTCTTTGCTCTCCATCATCGGGTTCTTTTGGAGCTTAAACATCGTTTGCGTGGCTGGTTGATCCGGCAACATGGGTTTTGCTCCGGTTTGCGGGGTTTTACCAAAATTATCTATAATGGCTTGCACAAAGTCCGTCGTATTAACTGATGGCTTGCTTTTATCACCAAAATCACCTGTATGCACACCGTGCTCAAGTGTATGTAATAATGCATTCTCAATGATTGCAGCATTCTCCATTAGTCCCAAATGACGCAACATAGCAAGGCCGCTTAATAATAAGGCAGTTGGATTTGCTATATTTTTTCCTGCAAGGTCAGGAGCAGTGCCATGCACTGCCTCAAAGATGCAGATATGATCGCCTATGTTGGCAGAAGGAGCAAATCCCAAACCACCAACCAATCCTGCACACAAATCAGAAACAATATCTCCCTGTAAATTTGTAAGCACTACTACATCGAAAAGATCCGGACGTGTAACCAATTTCATGCACAGATCATCTACAATCACATCATCAGCTTTTAATTCAGGGTATTCCTTTGCCACTTCATAAAATACATCGAGGAATAAGCCGTCAGTAATTTTCATAATATTTGCCTTGTGGCCGCAGGTAATTCTTTTCGCAATTTTTTTCTTTGCCATTTCAAAAGCATACCTGATTACCTGGAGTGAACCGGGCCGGGTAATAAACCTTCTGCTCAGGGCCACATCGTGTGTGAGCATGTGCTCAATACCTCCATAAGTATCTTCAATATTTTCGCGTACGACGGTTATATCAACCGGGATATCAGCCTTACTGAATACCGTATCAACACCATGCAATGTCTGAAACACTCTTTTATTTGCATAAGTATTCCAGGTTTTCCGGGCTGTAACATTTACACTTTTCACGCCTTTACCCTTGGGGGTTTCCATTGGACCTTTAAACAAAATACCAAGTGTTTCAATCGCCTGTTGCGCTTCAGGCGTCATCCCGTTACTGAACCCCTTGTCAAACACCCATTTGCCCATATCTACAAATGCATATTCCAATGGAACTTCTGCTGCATTAAAAACTTTCAGCACAGCATTCATAATTTCGGGGCCAATACCATCGCCTTTTGCCACAGCAATTTTTGTCATAAAAAAATTTTCAGTGATGGTGCAAAGGTAAGCTTGCCTAAAAATCATTTTAAAATAAAAAAGTGACTTCCCGGCCGATAGTTTAAATTATTTTCCCGCAGAAGCATTATACATTTCCACATAAAAAGTGGATAAAATTAATTTTATCAATTTGCGATAACAAAATTTTAAACGCATTCAAACATAAACCTGCCTAATTTTACTTTCTAAAAAATAATAACATGAAAAGGATAGGTTTATTTTTAATACTTGCAGCAACGACTGCATTTGTTGCGCGAACAAAAAATATTTATGATTTTAAGATAAAATCTCTTGAAGGCAATACGATTGATTTCTCGCAATTCAAAGGGAAAAAGATTTTAATTGTGAATACAGCTTCTCACTGCGGTTTTACTCCTCAATATGAAGGCCTCGAAAAGCTTTACCAGCAATATAAGGAGAAGTTAGTGATTGTTGGATTTCCATCAGCAGATTTTGGTGACCAGGAATTTCACGAGGATAGCGCAATACAATCATTTTGTAAAAAGAATTATGGCGTTAGTTTTCCGCTCACGACACGGGTAGATGTGAAAGGTGATAACACCACTCCGATTTACAAATATCTTTGCAATAAAAGTGAGAATGGCGTGCTTGACGCAACTATTGGTTGGAATTTTAATAAATTCATTATTGACGAAAATGGAAATCTGTTGGCGCATTTCGATAGTAAAGTAACCCCGCAAAGCGAAGAGTTGCTGAAGTATATAAAATAATCTAACCCGCAATATTCCGTAAAGTCATCTTGTTTTCATAGGGAAAGGTTGATGTATATTCAATCTTTTCATTTTTGAAATTTAAAAAGAAATTGCATCTTCATTATTAAGTAATTTCTTTTGTCCCTTGCTTTATTTTTGTTCTCCATGCAATTTAAAGATATCATAGGCCGTGGTCAGTCAAAACAGCATCTTGCAGAGATGGTACAGCAGAACCGTCTGAGCCATGCTATGTTATTCCTCGGTAAGGAAGGAAGCGGAAGTCTGCCGTTGGCACTGGCATTCACGCAATATGTGATTTGTGAAAAAGTGCAAAGCCAGGATCATTCAATCACATTTTCACTTTTTGACGCCGGTGAAATACAAAATTCTCATTCTGCGTATCATGCAGATAGCTGCGGTGTTTGTGCTGCCTGCATCAAAGCTGCTAAATTTATTCATCCCGATATTCATTATGCCTACCCGGTTATCCCCAAAAAAAGCGGTGATAAACCTATCAGCACCGACTACATCAGTGACTGGAGAGAATTCATTTCACAATATCCTTATGGCAATGTATTTGATTGGCTCCAGTTTATCAATGCTGAAAACAGGCAGGGTAATATAACTGCAGAAGAATGTAACGACATCATGCATAAGCTTAGTCTCAAAAGCTTTGAAAATAAATATAAAGTACTGGTAATGTGGATGCCTGAATACCTCGGCAAAGAAGGGAACAAATTACTTAAGTTAATTGAGGAACCTCCTGATAATACACTGTTTATTCTTGTGGCAGAAAATGAAGAACAGATATTACCAACGATTCTAAGCCGGTGCCAATTGGTAAAGATACCTTTAGCTGAAACTTATGAAATAGAAAAGGCCCTTATTACACGAAATAATGCATCCCCTGAAAATGCCCGCCAGGTTGCAGGAGTTACTGAAGGGAACTACCGGGAAGCGTTGCAGCTAATGCTGCATGCGGAGGAAGACTGGCAATCACTGCTCCGTGATTGGCTTAATGCAATACTTAAAGGCGGCCCTGTGAACCAGGTTAAATGGATTGACGAGGTGAGCAAGCTCGGAAGAGAAAAGCAGAAGCAATTCCTGCGGTACTTTAATCACCTCCTTGCACAAAGTGTGCGCATCCGGGCTATGGGCGCTGACCGGCTTTCACTGCCTGAAAATGAAAAAGACTTTGCGCAGCGCCTCAACAAAATTGCCTCGGTAAGCCAGCAGGAAATCATGATTGATGAGTTGGATAAGGCTGCTTATTATATTGAACGGAATGCAAATGCTAAAATGCTCTTTCATGCCCTGACGATTAAATTGTATCATATTATTCAGGATAAAACAATAATTTTGACGGATTAGCTTAGCCCGGACATTATGGAAGGGCAGGCAATAGGAGAAAGAATATTGTGTGTGAGTTTTGTGCCAAAGTGAACAATTGTTCATGTCGTAACGGAATACTTGTGCAGATGAAACAGTTAATATCATTTATCATACATCAATTCATCGCTACGCAATATCATGTTTGCTGAGCAGGAACAAAAATGATGCAATGAGTGATGCAATTCCGTTCCATGCGGAATTTAACAGCATATAATCCGCTTGCCGCAAAATTCTTCTCTTCGAATCTTAAATCATTTTTCTGAAAATTGCAGATTGATATGGGCTGTGACAGTTGTGGTACAGGTAAACCAAACGGGTGTAAAAGTAATGGCGGTTGCAGTACCGGCGGTTGTAATCGTATGAACGTGCATGATTGGCTGATGAACCTTCCATTCAGCGACCCCGAAAGCACCTGTAAAATAATCGAAGTAAGTTTCAACCGGGGCAGCCGCAAAGATTTTTTCCGTAATGCAACTTTACAATATTTCGAAAAGGGTGATTATGTTACTGTCGAAGGCGTAGGGGGCTTCGATATGGGCGAAGTAACCCTAACCGGTGAATTGGTGCGTTTGCAAATGAAGAAAAAGGGAATGGATGAATTAAACCCGGAAATGAAAAAAGTATTGCGTCCCGGTTCAGATAAGGATATTGAATTATTTCAACAGAATAAAGCAAGAGAGCCACAGGCATTGATACGAAGCCGCGCTATTGCAAGGCAACTGAACCTGCAGATGAAACTTACAGAAGTAGAGATCCAGGCCGATGGCAAAAAAGCAACTTTTTTTTATATTGCTGAAGACCGTGTGGATTTTCGTGAACTGATAAAAATTTATGCGGCTGAATTCAGGGTAAAAGTGGAAATGCGGCAAATCGGTATCAGGCAGGAAGCGGCTAAAGTTGGAGGTATTGGCTCCTGCGGAAGGGAATTATGCTGCAGTACATGGCTCAGTGATTTTAAAAGCGTTACTACTACCATGGCCCGTTATCAAAATCTGAGCATTAATCAAAGCAAGCTGAGCGGGCAATGCGGCAGGCTAAAATGTTGCTTAAATTATGAATTGGATACCTATCTCGATGCCTTGCAACATTTTCCCGAGAATGCTGATACGCTCGACACAGCAAAAGGTGTCGCCACGCTTATCAAAAGAGATATTTTCAAAAACCTGATGTGGTATATACTTCCCGGAAGTGTAAAGCAGTACCCTCTCGCCATTCAACGTGTGAAAGAAATAAAGCGCATGAACAGTCGCGGCGAAAAAGCAGTGGAATTGCAACCTGTGGAATTACTAAATACAAAGATTACAGAAACAGAACCTGTTTTTGCTGATGTAGTTGGACAAATCACTTTACAAAGCCTCGAAAAAAGCAGCAACCGGAAAAGAGATAAAGAAAAGCATGACCATCGCCGGAACCCTAATTCACCGGGTCATGGCAATCAGGGACAACGATCCCCTCATCAAAAGTCTCCGCAAAACCGACCCTGGCAGCAAAGACCAAACGATAAAAAATGACCGGTTAAAAAACCCTGCACCGATTATTCTATGATCTTTTGTGCCTGAAGTGATGAATGATTTTCCATTTCCACCTGTTGAATCCATACGGCGTAATCACTTGGGTATATGTTTCTCCCCCTGTATTGGGCATAAGCTCGTGTAAATGCCGCTCCTAGATATAAAATAATAGAAGAATAATAAACCCAGGTGAGAATAATAATAATTGAGCCTGCTGCACCGTAACTGCTGCTTATTTTACTTTTACCGAGATAGTAACTTATTGCAAACTTACCAACCATAAACAGCAACGCTGTGGTGAATGCGCCTGCCCGCACATCCCTCCACATAATTTTTGCATCAGGCAACACTTTAAAAATAATTCCGAAAAGGAAACTAATCACTATGAATGTAAGTAACTGGTTCATGACAAAAGCCAGGTAAACTGCAGTTTGCGGAAACATTTCAACAAGCGTTTGTGAAAAAAAATTCAGCAATGCATTAATCACAAGAGAAACAAGAAGCACAAATCCGAGGCTGACGATCATTGAAAAACTCAATGCCCTGTTGACAATTAGTTTTAGCCACCCCCTTTTTGGCTTTACCTTCAATCGCCAGATGAAATTAATAGAATCCTGTATTTCGGTGAAAATACCGGTGGCAGCCAATAATAGTGTTACAACTCCTATTACCGAAGCCAATACATTATTACCCGAAGCAGATGCATTTTTTATCACATCCTGTATTTGCAAAGCCGCCTCCTGGCCCACAAAAGATTTAATCTGTATAAACAACTTCCCTTCAACAGCCTCTTTTGCAAGGAACAAATTGCAAAGGCCGAGTATCAGAATTAACATGGGCGCTAAAGAAAAGATAGTATAATAAGCAAGGGCAGCGCTCATTCGCAATATTTTAAAATCAATAAAGTCGCTGAATGTTTGCTTCAGCATGCCCCATATATCTTTAACCAGCAATCTCATAGCCTGATATTTATCTGTATGACAGTTTCATTTTAACTTCTCATTATTCCTATGCCGGTCGGCATCACGATTGTTTTTCTTTTCAAAATTTTTTTGCAATGCTTCGGTCAGATCAACACCAGTTTGATTGGCAAGACAAATTAAAACCCACAGCACATCAGCCATTTCATCAGCAAGATTTTTTTCGGCATCAGTTTGTTTAAATGACTGGTCTCCATAAGTTCTTGCCATAATTCTTGCCAGTTCACCCACTTCTTCACTAAGAATAGCCATATTGGTTAATTCACTGAAATAGCGTACACCGATTGTTTTTATCCAATTGTCAACGTGTTGCTGTGCTTCCTCAATAGTCATAAGTCATTTTTTGGAATTGCATCAAAAATTATAAAGTTGGCATGGGCAGTTTTGCAATTGTGCATATATGCTTTCCGCCTGTTATTACTTTCAGGGCAAAAGATAATAAATTCTTCTCTCATTTCTGAAGATTGGGTCAATGCATGCAAACCCGGTAAAGAAATTTTTACATCAAAATTTACTGGACCCACTTGAAAAAATCCAATAATTTCTGTGTTCAGATACCGAGGCCGTTTAAACAATTTATATACGATTTATTTTAACATTTCCGAAACTTTTCGTAATTAAAAAAGTTCTCTACATTTGAACTACTAAATTTTTCGTAGAATAAAACTATTTATCATGAATTATCTTACCAAATTATGTGCATTATTGCTCCTGCTCAGTTTTACTGCCGTGGTTTCACAGGCGCAGGCAGACAAGAAAAAAAAATCTGATAATAAAGAAAATATTATCATCCTTAAAAAAGGCGACAGCAAACAAAAATTTACCATTGAGATTGACGGTGATAAATTAACCGTTAATGGTAAACCCGTTGAAGATTTCAAAAGTGACGATTTAGAAATACTCCGCGATGAAGATGCAGATAAATTTACTATGCGATCACTGGCGCCCGAAATAGCAATGGGCATGGGACCGGGAGGCAAATGGGATTTGCTTGGCAAAGATTTTATGAAAGAAATTCACAGTAATAAAGCATTCCTGGGGGTAATGACACAGAAGACGGACGAAGGGGCAAAAATTACGGATGTTACCAAAGAGAGCACTGCTGAAAAGGCGGGACTAAAGGAAGGGGATATAATCACAAAAATAAATGACGATAAGATTTCAGATGCAGGCGACCTCTACAAAGCTGTTGGCAAATACAAGCCTGATGACAAAGTAACCATTACCTATAAGCGTGAGGGAAAAGAAAGCGCCGCTACTGCCGCTCTTGGTGAAAACAAGCAGGTTCAGGTTTTCAACTGGAATAATAATGGTGATTATAATCTGGCACTGCCGCCCAGGAGACCATTTAAGGACGGATTTACATTCGCATGGAAAAACGACACACGTTTAGGCCTGCAGGTACAGGACACAGAAGACAGTAAGGGTGTAAAAGTATTGGATGTGGAAGATGAAACCCCTGCTGAAAAGGCCGGTATAAAAGAAGATGACATTATTACCCAAATCAATGGAAAAGATATAACATCCATAGAAGACCTGAAAAATGGTGTAAAAGATGTAAAAGCCGGTGACACAATAAAACTCACTTTTCTACGTAATAGTGAAACTCAAACCGTTACTGTAAAATTTCCGAAAGAATTAAAAACAACCGATCTCTAAGGGAGAAACCCTGAGGGGTTCTCTCATGTGCAAACGCCGCTGTTTTCCAACAGCGGTTTTTTTTATGCTTAATTTTCATTTTTAACAGCATTCAAAGTCCAGTACCTCTATTACTTTATCGTAATACATTTTAGCTTTCTCCGGCGTGTTCCCGATGCATACGAGGCCAAGTTTACCATATTGCGAGAGAGCGCCGACAAGGTGAAACATTACTCCTTCCTGTGCCGCGCTATCATACATCAATGAATGAAATGTGGCAATATCAATAAGGTCGTATGGCGTTAATCCTTTGTAATGCTCACTGCTGACATTGTCTGAAGAAAAATAAAACCTTTTATTCCCGCTTGCAGTCACATATTCCCCCGCATCTGCATAATACTTACCATCAGTTAAAAATTGCAGCATCAAAAACGGATGTGTTGTGCCGCCTTTGCGGAGATTGATTTCAATGGCATAATGTATCCATTTCCCATTTTGTTGTACAGAAATAAAATCAACAGCAAACCTGCCAAGCACTCCTTTAGCAGCCATTACCTGCGCAATCTTTTTACCTTCTGCCGCCAGTGAAACATTATATTCAGTGCTTGCCGGAAAGATTGCGCCCAAAAATATCTGTCCGCCGGCGCCGCCGAGTAACTGGTCATGTGTGCTGAGAATTTCAATTTCGCCTAATGGAGTAATGAGACATTGTACAGATGGTGAAGCCTTTATATCACCTTCTACAAATGCTTCGACAATACCACCCATTTCATAATATTTTTCAAAGAATAATTTATCGGGGAGATCTTTTGCCACAATATCCAGATTAAGGAATAAACTTTCATCAATTATATTTTCATTTAGGTCAGTGATTGCATCAGGATAATGGTATATCGCATTGCCCTCGCCACTAAACCCGTCATTCATTTTTATAACCGCCTTTCTTAAACCCCGATTGTTTCTTTTCAATGAAGTCAGCGCCATTACAATTTCATGCCTTGATTTCAGGTCTTCAAAGCCATCTGGTACGCGGATACCGCAGCTTTTAAATATTTTTCTGCCCCCCGACTTTGAACCTTCATAAAACAAGTCGGGATCGGTGCCATACAGCGGGATATTTAACCGCACTGCCAATGTTTTTTCGAGGTTGGTGATATTAAAACAGGTCAGATGTGCAGCACATGTGTCAGCGATGTGTCGCTTTATTCTTTCAACGAGTCTTGGGCGTTCCAGTATTTTTTCAGTTAACGGCCTCGGTGATGAATCGTAGCAACTGAACATGATGAGTCTTTGTCTTGCATGATGACTGGTGATACCGGGAAGAAGATGCAGGTAGTAACCGATAATAATATCATCCACAGGAAGGCTGGTCACATAAATGATTTTTGTAAGCGGCATGCGCAGGAGCATCAGGAGGCAAAGCATTCTTTCTTCGTAATGCACAAAACCATTCACTCTCGATAATATTTCATGATCGAGTGAAAGCGAAGGAATAATTACTACCGTTCTAGGCGCAAGTTTATCAGGGAAAACGTTTTC
>JAHEZC010000522.1 GCA_023251275.1 Parafilimonas sp.
TGGTGACATCTGCTTCTGCAAAACTGGTAACATGCGCACTTATATGCCTGCTCTCAACCATGTGTTCGGCGATCAGCTTGCGCATACGGTCCATTTCAATTATTTCGACATTGCCTTCATAAGTTTCTGAAAAGATAGCTGGCGATTGTGTTTCCGGCTCTGGCAATTTAGTGTCAGGTATTTTTTGCTGCGGAATATTTTCATGAGGAGAACTGATTACTGAATATGCAGGCTTAACTGCAAAAGATTTTTTATCAGCTACATACTGCAGAATATCTTTTTTGGTCACTCTTCCTTCATTGCCCGTACCCGGAATATTTTCCAATTCAACCATACCGATGCCTTCACTGTTTGCAATATTCAGTACAAGCGGAGAATAAAAGCGATTGCCATTGCCCGAAGGAGTTTCTGAGATGGAATTGGAATGAACTGCTGGTATGTAAGGTATTTCCTCCACGTAAACTGCGGGTGCAGATGGCAGGGAACCAGCAGGTGCTGCGTCAACATTAATGTTGGTATTAATTCTTGCAATCACAGATCCTACGGGCACAACATCATTTTCATTGAATAAAATTTCAGTGATTGTTCCGGCAACAGTGGAAGGTATTTCACTATCCACTTTATCAGTTGCAATTTCCAGTACTGTTTCATCAAGGTTAACTGTATCGCCGGGCTTTTTATGCCATTTTAAAATAGTAGCCTCCATTATGCTCTCACCCATTTTGGGTAATATTAAATCAACATTAGCCATAATACTTTTTTTAAATCAACCTTATATCTTAATCAAAGGTGCAGTTCAGGGGCGCCCTGAGATGCTTCAAAGGTAAGGAATTGGTGTATAGATGAAATGCTGAATTAAATTCTGAAATATACGATTCAACAATTTTTTCTTTTCACAACACCTGCCGGTTGATGAAATAACACCAGGTTTATATAACCTTTTTTATGTCAATACCGTTAAGCTTCCCTGCGTAAAAATATTTGCCCTATTTTGCACTCATGTCGCCGATATTTCTTTTTTCTTTTGTGATAGGATATTTTCTTTTATTGCTTGGTGTGGCCTGGTACACAAGCAGGAACGCCACCAATGAATCTTTTTTTATCGGCAATCGAAGCAGCAACTGGATGCTTGTTTCGTTTGGCATGATTGGCACATCGCTGAGCGGAGTCACTTTTGTAAGTGTACCCGGTACGGTGGGCAGCAATGCATTTGGATATTTCCAGGTAGTACTTGGATATTTTATCGGCTATTTTGTAATCGCGTTTATACTCCTGCCCCTATATTACAGGCTGCATCTTACTTCTATCTATAATTACCTGCAGCAGCGCTTTGGTAAAACTGCGTATAAAACCGGCGCCTTATTTTTTATTATTTCAAGAGTAATGGGCGCTACGGCAAGATTATACCTGGTAATAAATGTGCTGCAGATTTTTATTCTTAACAAAATGCATGTGTCTTTTGAACTTACCACATTTGTCATTTTGATGATGATACTTTTATACACTTTTGAAGGAGGTGTAAAAACCATCGTATTCACAGATACTCTTCAGACAACATTTATGCTTCTCGGATTAATTGTATGCATGGTGTATATTATGAGCAGCCTTGATCTCAGCTTTATGCATACGATGAATGTGCTCAGTGAGAAGAGCTATACAAAAATTTTCAACGTTGATATAAATAGTTCCGGCTTTTTTTTAAAACATATTATTGGCGGTGCATTCATAGCTATTGGCATGACGGGGCTTGACCAGGAAATGATGCAGAAGAATATCAGTGTAAAAAATCTGAAAGATTCCCAAAAAAATATGATCGCTTTCAGTACAGTTATGGTAATTGTAAACCTGCTGTTTTTAATTCTCGGTGGTTTATTATATCTTTTCGCAGACGTCAGAAACATTCAGATAAAGGGAGATGATCTTTTTCCTGCAGTTGCACTTAATTATTTACCGCCGATTGTATCGGTGATATTTATTATTGG
The DNA here is from genome assembly GCA_023251275.1 of Parafilimonas sp. Classification (GTDB taxonomy): domain Bacteria; phylum Bacteroidota; class Bacteroidia; order Chitinophagales; family Chitinophagaceae; genus JAHEZC01. The sequence continues at coordinate 1,983 of JAHEZC010000522.1, forward strand.
TTTGATATCAGCGCTTTTTCCCAGCGCTGATGGCGCTTTGACAGCCCTTACTTCATCGTTTTGCATTGATATACTCGGGCTGAAAAGAAGGGATGACCTGGATGAGCGAAAAAGAAAAAGAACGAGATTGACTGTCCACTTTGCCTTTGCTGTGATTTTCTTTTTGTGCGTAATGCTCTTTAAATGGATTGATAACAAATCAATCATTGACATAATTCTTAAAGTAGCAGGCTTTACCTATGGTCCTTTGCTCGGCCTTTTTGCATTTGGTATTTTTTCAAAAAGGAAAATAAAAGACAAATGGTCATTATTAATTTGCCTTGCTGCCCCCGCCCTCATTTTTTCTCTTGATTTTATTAATAATATTGAATGGTATTCAAAACATTTGAAACTGGAAGGTGACTGGATCAATTCTCTTAAAACAGTTTCATCATCTGTTTTCGGCAATTTTAAAATAGGTTACGAATTGCTTATTTACAATGGCCTTTTTACATTTACAGGACTTTGGCTTATCTCAAGGCCTGCGACTAAAGTGTAATCATCTTTTTTATGCAAATAATTAATCCGCTTGCGGAGCAATATGCAGATAAATACACTTCTCCCGAAGATGCAGTATTGAAGCAGGTTTATGAAGAAACTATTGCTCATCATCCGCACGCACAAATGATAAGCGGTCATGTGCTGGGAAAGTTGCTTGAGATATTGAGTTGTACTATGCGGCCAAAATATATTTTGGAAATCGGTACATTTACAGGATACAGTGCAATATGTCTTGCAAAAGGTTTGCAGCTCGGGGGAGAACTGCACACAATTGAGGTAAGACCGGAAGATGCGCACACAGCGTTAATAAATTTTAA
>JAHEZC010000523.1 GCA_023251275.1 Parafilimonas sp.
CTGTACCTTCTTAAACCTTCATCCATCATATCATATAGCTTTCTTTTCAGTATCTGCACATCCTTCAATGTATAATCGCTTACAGTTATTTCTTCCATATACACAACCCGGCTGGGGCCTGGTGTCAATCCAAAAAAATTTCGCCAATGCAACCGGTCGGAACAATCAATAAAAAGCAGGGGTTTAATGGGCGTCTGCGTTTCAATGGCAATGCGGAAAGCGCCATCGTAAAAATCTTTTAATGGATTCACGGTTTCGTTAAAGGTGCCCTCGGGGAATAAAAAAATAGAAATACCGTGCCTTAATGCTGCTTTCAGTGCCCTTACGCTCCGGGCACGTTTTTCCGCGCTGCCTCTGTCAACCTGGATAACTGCAGCGCGATAAATGATACCAAAAACCGGGTACCTGATCATTTCATATTTTCCCAATGCCCTCACCGGTTGATGCATGCACCGTATCATTGCGGGAATATCCATGTACGATGAATGATTGGCCACAAAAATATATTGACGGCGCACATCATGCGGGGCTTCATAAATTTCTTTGTGATAAATACCGATAAGCGCATACCATATTTTTCCCCATACATTGCATAGTTTGTAAATAAGATTGCCGCCTTTTATCTTGCCGAAAGAAAGGCAAATGAAAACAAAAACCAGTGCGATAAACATGAGGAGAATAAATAACAGCAATGCATAGATGCAATATATGTATTGAAGCAGGCGAACAATTTTTTTCATGCGGTCATATAATTGAGGCTTCCCGGACGCATCCGGATTTTAATCACTATTCTATGGTATGCTTTATTCAAAACAACCGGTTAAATGCAATTTGGAAATGGTTATTAAAATTCTGAACTTATGTAATAATCTTATTTTCCTTAAATTGTGTTTTCATTTTAAAAGGCTTACTTATGAAACAGGAAATCATTAATCTTTACGACGAATATACCCATAAACCGCTCAAACGCGAAGAATTTATTCGTCGCCTTGTTACACTCGCCGGCAGCACTATGGCTGCAATGACTTTATTGCCGCTGCTCGAATCTGATTATGCAAAAGCCGCAACTGTGGCACGCCGCGATGATCGCCTTTTTACAGAAACAATAAGTTACACGGGCGTTAGTGGGAATATGAGTGCTTATGTTGCACGCCCGGAAAAAGAAGGCGCTTATCCGACTGTAGTGGTGATACATGAAAACAGGGGACTGACGCCTCATATCGAGGATGTAACGAGAAGAGCAGCCCTTGCAGGGTATCTTGCTATTGCACCAGATGCATTGTCCCAGCTAAACACGAAACCTGCCAATGAAGATGAAGCAAGAAGCATGTTCAGCAAGTTAGATGCTATGCAGACAAAGGCAAACTTCATCAAGGTTTTTGATTACCTGCAAACCCGTAAAGACTGCAATGGCAAATTTGGTTGTGTAGGTTTTTGCTGGGGCGGCGCCATGGCCAATCAGCTTGCAGTGAATGTGCCATTGCTTAAAGCGGCTGTTGCTTTTTATGGACGCCAGCCCGATGCTGCAGATGTGCCCAAAATAAAAGCGGCAGTACAATTGCATTATGCGGGTCTCGATGAAGGTGTAAATGCCGGTATCGCTGCTTATGAAGAAGCATTAAAAAAAGCCGGGGTGCAATATGAATTGTATATGTATGAAGGCGTACAGCATGCTTTTCATAATGATACAAGCGCAGCAAGATACAATGAAGCAGCAGCTAAATTAGCCTGGCAAAGAACACTTGATTTCTGGAAAAAATATTTGGGATAAAATAGAAAAACCAAATGTGAAGTCGCCCGGATTTTTATTGTCCTGATCATATCAATTCGTATCAGTGAACGCTATTGAGCAAAGTAATCAATCACCAATGAATTCCGTGTTTCTTTTTCCACATATATATCTTCGTTAGCGAATAATTTATTTTCGCTGCATGATTGCATCTGCAGCACGTCTTTATAAAAATGCATACACCGGGCTTTCACGTCATACATGGTATCTCAGCATAGTAATGGTTGTTAATCGCAGTGGTACGATGGTAGTGCCTTTTATGACCATCTATTGTACCCAAAAACTGCATTTCAGCGTATCACAGGCCGGAATTATTATGGCGCTTTTCGGTGCAGGGGCAGTTGTTGGTGCATATATAGGCGGACGCATAACTGATTCAATAGGATTTTATCCGCAACAGCTAAGTGCATTGCTGCTCGGAGGTATTTTGTTTATTGTAACAGGTTACCTCTATAGTTTTATATCCTTATGTATCGGCGCTTTTGTACTGAGTATGTGCAATGAAAGCTTTCGCCCGGCAAACGCAACGGCAATTGCCTATTACAGCACCCCGGAAAACAGAACGAGGTCTTATTCGCTTAACCGTCTTGCGATTAATTTAGGATGGGCAGTCGGAGGAGCTTTGGGAGGCTTCCTTGCATCTTTGAATTATCATTTATTGTTTTGGGTGGATGGAGGTACAAATATCATTGCAGCATTGCTGCTGCTGCGATTACTGCCGCGGGTAAAGAATGTATCCTTAAGAAAAGCGAGACAAACGAATGAAGATTTAGGGCGGTCTCCTTACCGCGATAAGGTCTTTATATGGTTTATTATTCTCACTATTTTATTTGCATCGTGTTTTTTTCAATTGTTTACCATGCAGCCGCTGTTTTATAAAGTGCAGTGGCATTTCGATGAACAATTTATCGGCATATTGATGGCGCTTAACGGAGTGATCATTGTAATTATTGAAATGATACTTATCTATTCACTTGAAGGCACAAAGCCGTTGACAGTATTTATCCGGGCTGGAATTTTCCTGGTGGGGGCAGGAT
>JAHEZC010000040.1 GCA_023251275.1 Parafilimonas sp.
CAGGATCTGAAAATTTATTGGAACAATGTAAGTGTAACATTAAGAAATAAATTCGCTGCCATGCAAATAAATGAATGGTTCACGAGGCATTCAACTGTATCAGAAGAAGATTTTGCCAAAGAGCCGCACAGGAATAAATTAAATATCGTGATCAACAGGACGCATCATCTGAGTTATCACTTAGGGCAGCTTATTTATCTGAAATAAAATGAAGTCAATGAATAAAGCTTAAACCAATACTCCGCCAATTTCCTTCAGCAACTCTTCTTTACTCCATCCGGATTTTATAGCATCTTCATTGTAATTGATCTTTATACGCATTGCTTTTAATCCAAGCAAACCCTGCAGTGGTTCTACTTCAAGATGTTCCACATCCTGGTCAATATATCCTTTTGCTTCGAGATATTCAAAGTAACGGTCATACTCACGGGCCTCTTTCTCTTGTGTGTAAATAATGGCTATTTTACCCGGTTGTGTGATGCGTTCAGTCGTCCCCTTTATATATGCTTTATCAATACGCTTCTTCACAATTTCGTAGCGTATGTTGTAAGCACCTGCCACATCAAAACGTTTTTCATCCATTCTGAACATAATCGAAAAAGGATTGCTATAGCAAAGAATTAGCTGGGCGGTTTCAAGCGGAACAGGTAAAGCGGATTGCAATTTTTTTGTTTCCCTTGCAATGGTGATCATATTGATAAGCTGCCACAGGCGAAAACTTTTAATATAGATTGGGTCAAATTTTCCTTCCTGCAGTAAAGATTGGCCGAGGTAAATATTGTATTCGATGCCATCGGTTTTATATTTTTCAAAATAATGCGGGAATAATCGCTGTGTGCGTTCTTCTTCATCATCGAGTATCCGTGCTACCTTATCGTTGATCATCGTAAGCGAAGTTTCAAATGCTTTTCTTCTTTTGTAACAAAGTTCATCATTATTTGAGCGTGGGTCCAGAAACTCCTCAATAACCTTTCTCAAAGAGGGTTGACGATCGGCAACAATACGCAGAACAGGCGCTGCTTCCTGCATCATAAAATCAAGCATATCGGTTTCATCGCCTGTGTCAATGGAAAGATGAAGTTTATCAAGATATTTTTCAGTGCGATAAATTAATTCGTCAAGTATGGAAAGCGGGTGCACCGCATAAATTTCTTTGAGGAGGGAATTTATTTCATGCAGATGATCAATCATGTCCAGGCGAATAGCTTCATTGCGTCTTTCTGATGAACCTCGTATATCCACCTGCCCGTAAACCGGGAACACATCATCGAACTGAATGACCGGAAGTTTGGTTGCATCTTTTTCACCTGAAGTTATTGTTTCCATGGCAGCTTCTACAAACTTCCATTCAACTACGGGGTGAATAGCAGTAAAATATTCCTTCATGGCAGACTGCACACGATTATCATAAGTCTCTATCTCACGCTGAAATGCAAGCGAAATGATAGGGAGAATTTCTTTCAGCTTGAGTAATGACAGAAAGTTCAGCGCATTTGGAGTAGCGGAACTAAGTTCGAGCATGCCCATTAGTTCTTTGTCATTATAAACCGGCGCCAGTAAAAAATTGCGGTAGCCGAGCGCAATTAATTCTTTTTCAATTGGTGAAGGGGATTCAATTTTTTCCAGGTCATCTATCAAGACAGGGTTCCTGGTTTCCATGGCAGTGTGATATACTGAATGATCTATTTTTTCGAGCAGCACTGATATTTTTTCAAATGGCAAAAGACAAAACCATTGATCTTCCCTGCAGCCCATCACACGTTGGTAATTTGACATATTAGCAATACCCATTCGCAGATCGGCCACTTTGAAAAAATTACGCATGTTTTCCTGGATACGGTTCATTTGATCCTTGTTCATGTTAACAGAAGTTTCCATGAGCATATATTCCAATTGCGAGATCAACTCACGGTCGTTGATATCTACCATCTGGTAAATAGTCAGTCCCTCAAAAGCGAAAGTATCAGGAGGGAAATTTTTCAGCCAGAATGAACTGTCGAAGAAATTATTTTTCAGAGGTGAAAGATCAATTTCATCCAGGGAACGAGGCTGCTTTAATAATTTTATTTTTACAAATGCAGCATTTATTTCCGGTTTGAAATAAGTGACTGTTCCGGTAATCCTGTCAATTTCCTTATTCTTCATAATGCCTGGGTCACCTGTATTCAACTGATAATAGCTATTCAGAATGGCAAGCCCTGCAAAAGCAATAAGTTCATTTATCGCATTTTTTGCATTGACGGTTTTTAAATTCCATTTGCCCTGCCCCGTATTTCCGACCAATGACTGAAATTTTTCTGATGAATAAACAGTGACCGGCTGAAAAGGAACGATGACACCCATCGCATTTTGTGCAGAACGCGGGATAAGTGTAGATAGCAGCAGGTCAACTTCTTTCCTGTATTTTTCAATGACCAAAAGATCTTCGATGGGCTGCAATAACTCTGGTATTTTTTTTATTTTTTTCAGCACATAACGAAACACCAATGCATCAGGCGCAGTATCCTGGTTCACAATTTCTTCGAGCCATTCTATATAAGGCACAAAGCTTAAAGTAGTTGTATATGGAAACCCGAAATGATTTTGAAGATTCAATTCTGCCGGTAACGGTAAGGTATAATCACTCATATCAGACAATTTAGATAAAGGAGACGAAGTTACATAAAGCCTTAAATATAACTGCAAGCGGAATGATACTCAAATACAATGCCCGCGGGAAAAAATGGCAAACTGTCATAATTGGGTATTAATTTTTTATTTAAGGAGTTGCGAATTCTTTCCACGACAATGTTTTACCTTTTTCCCAATTCAATCACTTCGCAATTTTTTATTTCTTTTCCATCAATGGCGAACCGTACAATGGTACTTACCCTGTGCATTCCCTGCCTTCCTGCTGCACCGGGATTTATGTGAAGACAATGCAATGCTTCATCATACATTATTTTCAGAATATGTGAATGTCCGCAGATAAATAAACGCGGCCGGTGCTTCAGTATAAGCGCTTTACTTTCCTTATTATATTTTGGCGGGTAACCACCGATATGCATCATCAAGACTTTTACAGCTTCACAATTGAAAACAAAATGTTCGGGAAATTCATTTCTTATATCCGGGCCGTCAATATTGCCAAACACACCTTTTAATGTTTTTATTTTTTTTAATTGCTCCGCAATCGCAATCGTGCCAAAATCTCCTGCATGCCATATTTCATCACAATCTTTGAAATGCTCAAATACTTTTTCATCTATATAATTATGTGTGTCTGATATGAGTCCGATACGGGTCATTTATTATTTTTAAAACTCTTCTTCAAACCTATAAGGATTCTAAAACCTTATAGGTTTTGCAGTTTCAGGTTTATCCTGACCAACTTGAAAATGGTAAAAAAATGATGCGCTTCATGCAACATAAAATTTAATTGCAGCGATGGTTCCATAATTTTTCTTTCAAAATATGCTGCAAATAAGATGGTTTAAAATTAGATTTATTTTCGCCGAAAGCGCAATCCATTAATTTTTATCACCTTTTGGTGACAGATTGAGAAAATAGTTTGTGGCCTGAATTTAAATCCTCATCTGTCAATTACCTGGTAAAGCCGCCAATATTTTTTAGCACAGTATCATGAATGATGAATATCATTTTTCGTGTTGATGAAAATCATTCCCTGAAGATTTCCAACTTCACAGTTTTGCATGAATAAAAATAAAAATTTTGTAATGGAAAAAATATTTGAAAATAAAGTCGCCCTTGTTACAGGGGGCAGCTTTGGCATTGGCAGGGCAACTGCCATCGCTTTTGCAAAAAGAGGTGCTAAAGTGGTCATTGCTGACTGGATGGAAGATGCAGAAGAAGAAACATTGAAGCAGGTAAAAGCAGCAGGAAGCGAAGCAATATTTATTAAATGTGATGTGTCGAAAAACAGCGATGTCGAAGTGATGGTGCAAAAAACAATCAATGCTTTCGGCGGGCTGGATTATGCCTTTAATAATGCAGGAATTGAAGGCATATCAGCGCTTGCGCATGAATGCACAGAAGAAAACTGGGACAGAACAATCAGTGTAAATCTCAAAGGTGTCTGGCTTTGTATAAAGCATGAAATACCCTTCATGCTTCTGCGCGGAAAAGGTGCTATCGTAAACTGCGCTTCCATTGCAGGCCTTGTAGGCTTCCCGGGGCTCCCTGCTTATGTATCATCCAAGCATGGCGTAATTGGCCTTACGAAGACTGCTGCGCTTGAATATGCGAAACAGAATATCCGTGTAAATGCTGTTTGCCCAGGTGTTATCAAAACGCCGATGATTGACCGACTGACAGGTAATAAGAAAGAAGCTGAAAAACAATTTGAAAATATGGAACCTGTCGGAAGAATGGGGTTGCCCGAAGAAGTGGCAGAAGCAGTGGTATGGCTCTGCTCAGATTCAGCGTCCTTTGTAACAGGAGACGCAATGGCTGTAGATGGCGGCTGGATTGCCCAATGATCTTTATGAAAATTAACTGCCGGGAAACAATATGACAGATTCATTAAAAAAAATAAAGATCATACACACCCTTATCTGGGCGGTGCTTGCATGTATAACTTTTTACATCTTGTACTCTGGTATTTCAGGTAATATTACAGTATTCACATGGATAGCAGTTGCTGCTATCATTATAGAAGGATTGATATTGCTGATGAATGGCTGGTCATGCCCGCTCACAAGTAAAGCGAGGAAGTATAAAATTTCTGATAAGGATAACTTCGATATCTATCTTCCTGAATGGCTGGCGAAATACAATAAGCTCATATTTACAACCATTTTTGTTATTGGTGTACTGCTGATAATTTTCAGGTTGATGCAACGCAGATAAAATATTCATTTCAATATCAGTTTGCAAATTTATTTTGGTGGTAGTGCTTAATTTTTTAAAAAGTAATTTGCTATTGTAACAATTTTTGTTTTGCCAAATACTTTTATGTCAAGTAAGTCCTTGTCACCGGTAATTAAATGAGTTGCATTGCCATCTTTTGCAAGTGAAAGCAAGAAATTGTCTTTGGGATCACGGCAAATTTCGATTTCACTTGTAACATCAATAAATTCTGCCTGGTTCCTTATCTGGTTCAGCACATCCTGAAGGTCGGTCAAGGCAAAGTATTTTCTGAATTTCGGTCGGTGTGAGACTTCAATAAATTCATTAAGTAATGTCTGGCTAAAAAGCAGAATAATAAGGTGGTCTGTAAATAGTCTGTCGAGCCTGGAATAATTATTTGTCAGTAAAAAACTTATCCAAAGATTTGTATCAATGACGATTCTATCTTTTTTCTTTGGCATAGCGTCTTGCTCTTACTATTTCGACTTCCTTTGTTATGTCCTTGAGAGATGGTGGATTTTTTTTAGCTTTTGTCCTTAATCTATTTACTGCTTTTAAAAAATTATCATCTCTTGTTTTTTTGATTGAGATCAGATTTAAGTCGGCAAGGTTTTTCAACAACTCGCCGGCCTTCGGATTTAATATGTCAATCTGCAATGTGTTCATAGTACAAATGTAGTGGATTTAGAATTTCTCCACCCTGTTGCCATCAATCCAGAAAGCCCAGAGCACAAACAACCATTGCAATTGCGCTCCCCATGCAATAGCCGACACACTGGTGGGAGTCGGGCCGAAATAATTTAAAAAGTGTAAAGCAACAAGCAGTACTACAAACGTCCAAAAACTATAAATCCCTGTTTTATTCTTTGGCTTCGTTGCCTTTGTATAGAGTAAGACACCGGTGAAAATAAAAACCAATTCTGCTATCTGTGTGCCTGCAAAGGAATTCCAGAGGCCCCATCCAAACTTTGGAGAATCTCCCGGATATAAGGGGAGGTCTGCACGGTGCATAAACAAATCTAAAATCCAGTGACTCAGTACACAGATCCCAACTACCAATGCCCCGCTTTTATCTTTCTTTACCAGGAAATAAATTATACCAAAAAGCAGGCTCCACAGCAATACCATTGCAAGACTGTGTGAATACGGGTAACCGGTAAAATCAAACGGCGATGCAGTCATAATACCCGGTTTAATCTCAACTTTTTCTGCACCTGTTAAGAGCAGGGTAGGCCAGAGCAGGTCGAGCCATTGTGCGGCGAATACAAGTACGCCGAGAGAAACCTTGGGGGATAAAGCTTTGGCGCCGAATGCAACGCCATAATGTCCTATGAACATGGTATGTGTTTGGTTTTAGAAATTAAATTTATGCAGAATCGAATGACCGCCAGAAATTTTCTATTTATGCTGAATGAATGATTTTTTCCGGGCACTGAGATTTACATGAATTAATGTATTAGGCTTCCTCACTAAATATGTATAACAATGAATCTGATTCAGGCTGAAAAATTTAAGTTTTACACGTGAAAAAAATTATCTTTAGGCGTCATAATTATTTCAAATAAAATTGCTTGTCATGTCACACACTATTTCAAGAGAAGAATTTTTACAGCGTACAGCCATGTCCGGCGCTGCTTTGCTGCTTGCATCATTAAATGGCTTTGCTGTAACACACTATGATAAAAAAATAAGAGTTGCATTGATCGGATGCGGAAGTGTATCCAACAGGTATCTGCCGCACTTACAACAATCTCCTTATGTAGAACTCGTAAGCACGTGTGATATTATCTATGAAAGAGCAGTAAAACAAGCTGCTGCTTTCAATGTCCCCAATCATTATCCACATATTGATAAGTTATTGGCGGGTGCACCCTTTGACCTGATGGTTACCACCACCGATATGCAGGAGCACGAGCACCTTAACAGGCAGGCTTTGGAAAACGGCAAACATGTATGGAGTGAAAAACCGATGGCCAATTCATATAAAGCGGGAAGGGAACTGCTCGATTTTGCAAAAGGCAAAGGCTTGCGTTTCTGGGGCGCTCCGGCTGTTGTAAACAGTCCCCAATTTGCATTTATGTCAAAGACTATACAGGAAGGAAAGTTAGGAAAGCTTGCCTGTGCACATGCGCATTACGGGCATCTTGGACCCACTTGGTCTGCATTCTTTTATGAAAAAGGCGGTGGCAGTATGCCGGATTTGGGTGTGTATAATCTTGCGACATTGACGGGGCTGCTGGGGCCCGCAAAATATGTAACAGCCATGACAAGTATTGTAACACCGGAACGTACGGTAGATAATAAAGGAAAAATAAAAGTGGAAGCAGAAGATAATGCGATGGTGCTGATGGATCATGGCGAAGGGGTATTGTCTCATGTACAATGTGGTTTTAATTATTTTGATCCTTATGGTCACGAAGGCAAGGGACAGAATCAACATACCGTAACTGTCTGGGGAAGAAATGGAAACATGGGACTAATAGGTTACGACTGGGCGCCATTTGGAGTTGACCTTGCGACGGTGGATCATGAAGAACCGGAAACCTTTGTACCTGATCCAAAAGATTATGTATGGCAGCAGGGCGCTTCGGTGATTTCAAAAGCGCTTGCAACAGGAGAGGAACCGTTGATAAATGCCGAACATGCATTGCATGTACTCGAAATAATGCAGGCAGCAAGAGAAAGCAGCGCTGCAGGACAAAAAGTAAAATTAGAATCAATCTTTAAATACCCGGTTGTATAGGTAAGGTGAGAGGTGAAAAGTGAGATGTCAAACACCAATGTCAAACGGGAGACGTCAAAGGAAAGATGATCTAAAAAGTTTATTTTATCAGTTTTACCGTGCGGTTATTTGCTTTCAGGATTCTCAGAATTCATATAAAAAGACAATGCACCAGAAGGACATTTGTTAACTTGTTTAGCGATCTTCTCTGTATCAGCGCCATCCATTTTAATCCAGGGATGTTTTCGCGGATCAAATACTTCAGGAAGGCCCCTGAAACAATTTGCTGAATGTATGCACAATCCGGAATTCCAAACAACAGTTACTTCACCGTTGGTGTATTTCTTTATAACGTTTTTCATCTTACGAAGATAAGAAGGAAAGAAAGGAGAAGAAAATATGACTAACATCATGGCGGGAATTCGTGTCGTCATCAGCATTTCTCAACTTTTTATTTTAATTTCAATATCAAATGAAATTTATTTGTATTCAAAAACAGACATTTTAATGACTATACGTCTTTTGGAATTATCTTTTTTGAGGATGAGATATAATACTGATTAATACAGCGAGCAGGCAGGGATACTTATAGAATTTTTCCTGCTTATTCGTTTAATCCGTGTTATCATTTTTCCTGCTTTTCCAACTTTTTACTATGACAATGAACAGACTTATATCCATACAATCAACGAAAGACATATTGCCGGAATACCTGAATAGCCCTGTCGGGCTGCTCCTGGAATATCATAACCTCAACAGGCCCTTTGAGGTTTATCAAAATGCACAATTACTGATTGGCATGTGCATGGACAATAGAAAGCATTTACATATTCCTGATAATTTCGCTTTTATCATCCGGTCCGGAGGGGCAAATTTGCGCTATAGTGAATTTAAAGTGTCTTATGCTATTTCAGTTGGGGGAATAAAACATATTGCTCTTATTGGACACAACAACTGCGGTATGGTAAATCTTATTGCACGCAAAAATGAATTCATAAATGGACTTGTAGAGATCGCCGGTTGGGACAGGGAGCGGGCTGAGGAACATTTTATGACTTTTGCCCCAATGTTTGAGATTACTAACGAAACAGATTTTATTTTAAGTGAAACTAAAAGACTAAGGCTTCGCTATCCGAAAATTACAATTGCGCCGATGCTTTACTTAGTTGAGGACAATAAACTCTATCTGATAAAAGAGGATTAAGCTGCAGGAAACAGTATGACAATTTAAAAGACTTTTACCGGTTAGACGGAATTAAAATTGAAAATTGGTTTAAACCAAAATAAGAATACTCCTGGCAATAAGGCTCCGACAGGCATGCAATGCCAATACATTTTACCGGTTTTTGAGAGACTTTCCATACTTTGAAGGGCATCTTTTTTAATACCTGCCCAATAATATTTATTTCTCTTCAGTAAAATATTTTCCTGCTTTGCAATTTAATTATCACCCTTCAGCAATTATCATCCTGGATTTGAATTAACAGAAACAACTTCATACTATTTTCAGCAAAATATTTCTGACTATCTTGCTGCATGAAAAAAACATACTTCGTTTTCTTGTTGACATTTTCTTTTATCAGCATTCTTTTTTCACAGGCATATCAATTCAGAAATAATACTGCACACACAGGCTTGTACTCAGCAAACGAAAAATTTGATGCTGTACAATTGCAATGGCTATTCAAAACCGATGGCGCTATTCGTTCCACACCTTTGATAGTGGACAACCATGTTTTTTTTGGAAGCGCCGATCATTATTTCTATTGTCTCGATACAAATGGGAATGAGGCATGGAAATATAAGACGGAAAATGCTGTGCATTCTTCTCCTGCATATTATAATGGCGTTGTATTTTTTACTGACAGGTCCGACAACCTGTATGCATTAAAAGCTTCAGACGGAGCGTTGATTTGGAAAAATAAAGCAGGTGAAGCATTGCCTTATGCATGGGGATTTGATTATTATACTTCCTCGCCATTGATAGTGGATAAAACGCTTTATACAGGCAGTGGCGATGGAAATTTATATGCAACAGATATTGCGACAGGAAAGACAAAATGGAAATACCATGCTGGTGCTGTAATACGCTCCACACCTGCATTTGATAAAGGGAATATATTTTTTGGTGACTGCGATGCGCATGTTTATTCCATCAATGCAGAGAACGGTAAACTTAACTGGATTTTTAAGATCAACGGTGATACACTGAACAATGAAAAATTCGGATACGATCGCAGGGCAGTGATAGCTTCGCCTGCTATTGCAAATAATATAGTTGTGGTTGGTGGCAGAGATGGGTTCCTTTATGGGATTAATGAAGCAAATGGTGAAAAAATATGGCAATATGATTATCATATTTCATGGATACTTTCTTCTGTTGCCATTAAAGACAGCATTGTTGTAACGGGCACTTCTGACGGCAGCTTTATAAATGCATTGAATATTACTACAGGCAAAGAGATCTGGCGTTATCAAACACAGGCGCCTGTATGGGCTTCTCCTTCAATTGCAGGAGATAAAATTTTCTGTCCCGGTAATGACGGTGCTTTATATTGTCTTGATCTTTATACAGGTAAAGAAGTGTGGGAATACAACACCATGCAAAAATTTTTCAGTTCGCCGGTTTTGTCTGGTGATAAATTATTTGTAGGAAATGATGATGGAAATTTTTACTGTTTTAAAGATGTAAAGCGGAATAATAATGACGAAATATTCAGGGCTGTATTCTGGATGAGAGAACCGCCTGTTCAGTTTTTTGGCTATGGTATGGATGTTTATATTAAGGATTATTTTGCAACCCGCAATTACAAAGTAATTGATGATACGGCTATTACAAAATTTCTGCAATCGAGGATAGGTGATCACAAAAAAAAGCGTGATCG
>JAHEZC010000524.1 GCA_023251275.1 Parafilimonas sp.
TTTGACGTTTGGTCAACGGGCGCAAAGATAATTATATGAGTGAAAGCAAATTGAAAGAATGAGTATTACAGAAAGAGCACAGGCTGGGTAAGCTTTAAAGGCGATATTATTTGCATTTCCCTGGGCACAAACTCCTATGCGTGAAAGCGCAAATTTGAATAATTGCAACAGTGAGAGCGGGCGTCTGAAAAATCTTCCATTTCACCTTTTCCAATCTGAAAATATTCCCCTACTTTTGCCGTCCTTTCACAAACAGCGGTATGGTGGCTGCTGAAGTTGGAATTTATTTTGATGCAGTTAAAAATTGATTTATGAAACGTACATATCAACCACATAACAGGCGACGCAAAAGCGTACATGGATTTCGTAAAAGGATGCAGACTGCCAATGGCCGTAAAGTGCTTGCGAGCCGCAGGGCAAAAGGCCGTCATAAACTCAGCGTTTCTGACGAAAGAAAATTAAAATAAATGTTTGAATCCCTGAGAAGGGAAGAATAAATTTTGTTTTATAAAGTCTCATCCAAATTAGGTTTGAGACTTTTTAGTTTCATGAATGCCAAAAAAATTTTCATACAGCAAAAAAGAAAAGGTAAAAGGACGCAAGCTTATTGAACGGCTTTTTACAGAAGGAAAATCTTTTACCATTTTCCCGATCAAGACTTTTTATTTGCCGTTGGATGAAAAAATGGATTCCCCTGCCAGGGCAGGTGTGGGTGCAGGCAGCAAAAATTTTCCCAAGGCAGTACAGCGGAACAGGATAAAAAGGTTATTGCGCGAAGCATACCGCACTGAAAAATTGCCGTTGCTTGAATATTTGTATCAGCACAGTCGCCAGGTAGCCTTGTTTATGATCTATATTGATAAAACAATGCCTGAATACAGCTTAATCAAAAACAAAATGCCGTTCATTATACAACGGTTGATCAGGGAATTGCATGAAAACAATTCTTAAAATACTTAGTTATCCTTTCATACTGCTGGTAAAATTTTACCAGTATGTTATTTCACCTGCTATTGGCCCTAAATGCAGGTTCGTACCGACCTGCTCGCAATATGCAGTGGAGGCGCTGAAAAAATACGGCTTGTTTAAGGGAGCGTGGCTTGCTGTAAAAAGAATATCCCGTTGTCATCCACGCGGGGGAAGCGGGTATGATCCGGTACCATAGATGAAGAAAATAAAAAAACCGGGATTTAAGTACGTTTTCACTCAAATATTCATATCATTTATTTTTGCTGTTAAACACCTGTAAAAATTCAATAAGTACGTGCCTTCTTTTCAATTGCATTTATCCTGCTCATCACAGAATATATATCTTTTTTTACCGTTTGGCAGCAGTTTTTCTCCACTTCAACGCATTTATCAAAATTACTCAAAGGGCACATTTTAGCTTTGTTCCGCAAATGAAAGCGGCATACAATAATCATAACAAACGCTTTCGGTAAAAACAAAAATTCAGATAATAATTAAATCATTCAACATGAAAAAGAAAATTTTTTCCATCGCTCTGGCTATGGCTTGTATATTGATCGTATCAACATCTTTTGCAGCCGCTGATGCATCTCCGGTATCGAAGAAAGGATACACTGTACAGTCTTTAATTGATGGCCGCGAAAGCACAACGGCCTACAACAAAAACGGGAAATGGGTATATACCATTCAGCAGTATAGTCCAGATAACCTCGATAATAATATTGTGCAAAAAGTACGAACTGTGTATGCCGATTATGGCGTAACAGCTATACAGAAAATTGAGCAACCGGGCCAGGATGCAGTTTATATAATTAGACTGGAAAATACAAAATCGCTGAAAACCGTAAGGCTTAGCAATGGAGAAATAGAACTGATGCAGAATTTTAGTAAAAAATAAAAACCAAGATCAAATATCTGTTTTTTATAGGGGTTTTCATGGCAGCCTTCTGTTTTTTGCAGGAGGCTTTTTTTATGGAAGTTTTTGAATTTTTTTCAGCAACTGGCGGAGTATCCTGAATGTCTAAATTAATGATTGATTTTAAAAGTGATGTTTACCTTTACTGTGTAATATTTCTTTTTGTCTTCAAACAACGTTTCATGCACTGTTCATAAGAATAAATTTGCACATTCAATTGTAAAAGTTTGTCAGCTTGTTCTGCTTATAAATAAAACCAAATAAATACCGATATGAAAAATTTTATTTCTTACTGCCCGCTTGCAATCATCATGTTGTTTTTTACAGGTGCACGGCAGCCAGGCTCTGATTGGGTTTCTTTGTTTGATGGCAAAACGTTTGCGAACTGGAAAGTGGGCGATAATGCATCCACCTTTTCTATAGAAGACGGGAAGGTTGTTGCACACGGGCCTGTTGCCCATTTATTTTATGTGGGTGATGTGGAGCATCATAACTTTAGAAATTTTGAATTTAAAGCTGATGTAATGACAATGCCCGGTTCCAATTCAGGGATTTATTTTCATACAGAATACCAGGAAAGCAGTTGGCCTAAGAAAGGTTATGAAGCGCAGGTAAATAATTCGCATTCAGACTGGCGCAGAACAGGAAGCTTATATGGCATTTCCGATGTGAAGGAAGTGTATGTAAAAGATAGCGAATGGTTCACAGAGTACATTAAGGTAGAAGGTAAAAGAGTAGTCATTAAAATAAATGACAGGACGGTGGTGGATTATACAGAACCTGCCGATGTGCAGCGTCCTGAAGGTGATGCAGGGAGGGTGCTTTCGAGCGGTACTTTTGCACTCCAGGGGCACGACCCCAACAGTAAAGTGTATTTTAAAAACATCTTTGTGAGGCCATTGGAATAAGCTTTTGGGATGACAACCTTCAGACGTTG
>JAHEZC010000525.1 GCA_023251275.1 Parafilimonas sp.
CTGTCGTAACTAAATCAGATGCAAACAGTGATTTTATTCTCATACTTGCAGTACAAAGCCACTCCAAGAGCCTGCTTGAGTTGAGTGACTATGCAGAAAATGTTTTGCAACAACAATTTCAGACTATCAACGGGGTTAGTTCTATCAATATATTTGGTCAGAAACGTTATGCCATGCGTATCTGGCTGAACCCGGATAAAATGAATACGTACAATGTGGCATTTACGGATGTAAGAACGGCATTGAACAGTGAAAATATTGATTTACCTCCGGGCAAAATATATGGAAATAATACTGAGCTGACCATACGCACTGTGGGAAGGTTAACCACTGAGCAGCAATTCCGTGATCTTATTATAAAGGAAGATAGCACAGGAATTGTAAGGCTGGCAGATATTTCCACCGTTGAACTCGGTCCGGAGAATTATGAGCAAAGCTGGAAGTATAATGGCGTAAATGCAGTAGGGCTTGCCATTATACCGCAACCCGGTGCAAATAATATTGAAATAGCAAATGAATTCAATAAGCGCCTCGGCGACATTGAAAAATCCAACAAAGCAGATATCCAGCTTAAAGTATTAATTGATAATACACAAATCATTCGTCAGTCACTCGGCGAAGTGAAAGATACCCTCGCTATTGCATTTGGATTGGTGGTGCTGGTAATTTTCTTTTTTTTCAGGAGTTGGCTTATTGCATTAAGGCCACTGATAGATATTCCTATTTCCCTCATTGCCACATTCTTTATAATGTATGCAGCAGGATTTACCATCAACATACTTACTTTATTGGGTATCGTGCTGGCAACAGGCCTCGTAGTTGATGACGGTATTGTAGTAACAGAAAACATTTTCCGTAAGCTTGAGCATGGGTTTCCCATACGCAAAGCCGCCCTTGAAGGAAGCAAGGAAATTTTCTTTGCCGTAATATCCACATCTATTACACTTGCCATTGTTTTTCTTCCGGTAATTTTTCTTCAGGGATTTGTGGGCAGGCTTTTCAGAGAATTCGGTGTAGTGCTTGCCTGTGCAGTTTTAGTGTCAGCATTTGTATCGCTTACTATAACGCCTGTATTGAATGTATATCTCACCAGGAAAAATACACAGCATGGATGGTTTTACACGAAAACTGAGCCTTTTTTTAAAGGCATGGAAAATGGGTATAAAAACTTACTCCTGTCATTTATGAAAGTGAGATGGGTTGCCTGGATAATTATTGTTGTCTGCGGCATCATTATCTGGCTTGTATCTGTAAATCTGCAAAGTGAAATAGCGCCAATGGAGGATCGAAGCAGTATTCGCTTTACTGTCACTGCAGCAGAAGGGACAAGTTATAATTACATGCAAAAAATTGCTGACCAGATAAGCAATTATCTATACGATTCAGTACCCGAAAGAGATTTTGTATTTGCAAGAACTCCTGCCGGCGGCGCGACTAACACCTCTCAGCCCCGCATAGGCCTTATAGGCCCCAAGAGCAGGGAAAGGAGTCAAAGCCAAATAGCAACCGATCTTCAAAAAAAATTAGCCCGCTTTAATGATGCAAGTATTTTTGCGATACAGGAACAAACCATTTCCGTTGGCCTCGGATCAAGGGTTAGCCTTCCGGTACAATTTGTTATTCAAAATATGGATTTTAATAAGCTGAAGGAAAATGTTCCTAAGTTTCTGGATGAAGTAAGGAAGGACCTTGCCTTTTCCAATGCAGATGTGAATTTAAAATTCAACAGGCCTGAAGTGCAGATAACTGCTGATCGCATGAAAGTGAAAGACCTTGGCCTCTCCACACAGGACGTTATTGCAGCGGTACAATCTGCTTTCAGCGGCGGACGTATGGCGTATTTTATTATGGGAGCAAATCAATACCAGGTAATTGCCCAGGTTGACAGGGAAAACAGGGATGTTCCTGCGGACATCACAAAATTGTATGTACGTAATACGGCGGGCCAGAATATTCCGCTAAGTGCAATGATGCATTTGGAAGAAAGCACCAGCCCATCTATATTATATCATTTCAACAGGTTTAAATCTGCAACCGTTTCCGCATCATTGGCAGAAGGTAAGACTATTGGCGATGGCATTGCTGCCATGCAGGCAATTTCCAACCGTGTTCTTGATGAAAGTTTTCAAACGTCATTGGCTGGACCTTCAAGAGATTATGCGGAAAGTTCTTCCAATACTGCTTTTGCATTTACGCTTGCTTTGGTGTTAATATATCTCGTGCTCGCTGCACAATTTGAAAGCTTTATTGACCCTTTTACAATTATGCTTACCGTACCATTAGCACTTGCAGGAGCTTTGCTAAGCCTGTATATATTTGGTCAGACACTTAATATTTTTTCACAAATAGGAATGATTATGTTGATAGGCCTTGTAACGAAAAACGGGATTCTGATCGTAGAATTCACTAACCAGAAAAGAGAACGGGGTATGCCGAAAATGCAGGCTGTTACAGAAGCGGCTTCCCAGCGGTTAAGACCTATTCTTATGACCAGCCTGGCAACATCTTTTGGGGCATTGCCTATTGCTTTAAGTTTAGGCGCTGCTGCTACAAGCCGCGTACCTTTGGGAATAGTTGTTGTAGGTGGAATTCTATTCTCATTGGTTTTAACCCTGCTGGTAATACCGGCAGTGTATTCTTATGTTTCAGGGGAGCATAAAGGACATAAAACAGAAATTTCCGAATAGATGCCCGGTATTTTTTCCTGGGAACAGAATTATTTTTACGCCTGCTATATCCTGTTATTTTCCGGCTGTTTTAATAAATATAGATAACTGAAGTTATTATTAAAATGAAAAATGG
>JAHEZC010000526.1:0-1536 GCA_023251275.1 Parafilimonas sp.
GTGTTTCTGTAACAGCAAGATCACCGATGGCATGAACATGCACAAGCAATTTTTCTTTATCGGCCAGCAGGGCAAACCGGGCAAATTTCTTCGGGTCAAACATGAGCACTCCATTCGAACCGCTATTGATATAAGGCTTAGATAATGCCGCAGTCTGAGTGGGATATTCGATCACGCCATCAGCAAAAATTTTAAAACCGATGACTAACAGGTCGTGAATAGCATTATAATTTTTCTGCAGAAGCCTGAGCTTTTCCATTTGGGGTGAAGCGTCTCCATTAGCATCTGCAACCACAACTGCTGCTACGTGAGCTGATAATTTTCCGTGCTCGGCCAACCATCTATAAGCGTTAAGGGTTTCATTGCTGTCTGCTTTATCGTTTATATCGCCTGCAGCAGGATCAAGCCAGGCCGTAATGCCGTTAGCATTGTTATATTCTATGGCTCTTATGGCAGCTTCATGCATATCAATATTATCTTCAGGCAGAACAGCATCAATTTTAGTAAAGCCGCTATCAGCAACAAAACCATTTGGCTCAAATTGCCCGCTAAATCCAAAATATTTTTTTTGTTCTGAAGAAAGTGCCTTGATAAATTCCTGGCTGATTCCTGCTCGTTGCATCATTTTCTTGTTTGCCCAACCGGTATGTCCATCAGAACCGAGCAGAAGTACGGGCTGGTTGATATAAATGCCTGCATTAAATATCTTGCTAAGGTCATCTAACGCAGACCAGGTGGAAATATTAATGCCGTCAATCACCAATATATCGCCAAGCATTCCCTTACCGTTGCTACTCACTTCTTCGGCATACCGGGCCAGGCTTTCAGCACTCATAGCACTGTCAAAAACATTAGCTTTCATCAGGCTTTTGCCGCCATCAATGGAATGACTGTGACTGTCAATAAAACCGGGCATCAGGAATGCGCCGTTGAGGTTGACCATTGCGGCATTTGCATTTACAAAATACTTTGCTGTAGCGAGATTGCCGACAGCAATTATTTTATCATCACGCAGCGCTACAGCTTCTGCAAAGGGTGCGAGAGCATTGGCTGTGAAAATTTTTCCATTGAATAAAATCTTTTCTTTTGCATTGTTCCAGGTTACCGGCTGAGCAAACAATAGCTTATGACATATCACCGCCAAAATCATTAAAAAGAGGCAACGGGTCTTTTTCATACTGTAATTTTTTTTTAAATGTATAGCAATTGATTTTATCAATGATTCATTATAAGAAGCGGTAGGAAAATATATCGTCAAAGAGTATGCGACAAGTAAATGAATTCTCAATATTCATTATCATCATTGATCATTCCTTCACGTACGTGTAAGTTTTATCATCAAGCAGGGGATGCTTTCCTGTGAGTATATTTTTATTGTAATGCAGCATAAAATTTTCGAAAAATACTTCAACAATCCACGGCTCAAAACTGAAAGCATAATAATTATCCGTTTTATTGATTGCAAATGCAGAATACTTTTCAGGACAAAATTCAAAAACCAGGTAAACAGAATCTGCATCTGTTTGCGGAAATTTG
>JAHEZC010000526.1:1546-2801 GCA_023251275.1 Parafilimonas sp.
CCATACCATCTTTATCGGTTAATACCGGCTCTTCCTGGTTTTTATTTATCATGCATAAAACATGATTGAGGAGGAAGGTATTATTATCTTTTATCTGAACAGTGATAAATTTATTATCATCATGCTTACTTTCTGTCAGCTTAAAATCTACAGGTGATTTCTGCCTGCTGTTGAGTATGATCGTAGAATCGTTTTGCACTTTCCATTTGCCCTTGCCAAATCTATCCAAAGACCCATACGAGAAAAAAAACTGAAAAGTAGAATCTTCTTTCAACTGAAAGCCGCTGCCGGTCTCCATTACGCCCTGCAGGTAATATTCTCCTGCAATATTGTTGGTCTTGTCCTGAGCATTTGCAGAATATATAATCACAAGAGTTACGAGGATGAGATTAAGTTTCTTCATATTACCTGTAAGTTTTACCTGATCAGTGTGACCGTTCCTTTTTGAAAATAATTTGCTCCTGTATAATCTTTCGCTTTTACCATCCACACGAATGTACCGGAACTTTGCAGCGCACCTCCCACAGTGCCATCCCATCCCTGCCCGCTTTTACTGGTGTTGAAAACAAGTTGGCCCCATCGGTTGTAAATACGGAAATATTCCATATTCTGCATGCCTACTGCAATGGGCCGCAATATATCATTTCTTCCGTCTCCATTTGGTGTAAATGCTGTGGGAACAAAAACGGAAGGTAAAGTTTTGAATACTTTAACCATGACATAAGCGGTGTCCGGGCATCCTGCTTCATTCATTACGAGTACTTTGTATTGTATGCCTTCTGAAGGAGTATTATAAAGGGCTACCGGATCCGGAATACCGGCAGCAGACAGGCCGATATCGGGCGACCATTTGTAGATTGTTCCTCCTGTTGCATTCAGTTGGAGAGGTTGATTTATCACGACGGATGTATCTCTGCCGGCGTAAGCATTCATGTCAGGCAATACAGTTATCACTGTGGTATCAATACCTGGTTTCGGACAACCTTTTGTATCATAAGCATAAAAAATATATGCCGTAGTTTCAGAAGGCCTGGCAATAGGATTTAATGTATTAAAATCAGTAAGAGACATTTGAGGTGTCCAGTTAAATGAACTTCCATCTGTTGTGCCATTCAGTTGTGCATACGTATTATAACAGATCATAGAATCAGGCCCTGCCTGCGCTGCCGGGTAAGGGACAGTTGTAATGAGAACATTGTCCTGTGCAGAACAGCTTCCAATAATTGCAGTCACTTCAAAATTTGTTGTTGCAGCT
>JAHEZC010000527.1 GCA_023251275.1 Parafilimonas sp.
AGCGTATGCTGAAAGAAGGAAGTTACTGGTTGTGGTTCAATAAAACCGCAGTCATCTACAATGTGACCCAGCCATTCATTGCACCAATTGAATTGAATATTCTGTTGCAGGATGCTGCATTAGCAGAAGCCTTGCATGTAGTGGAAGTAAAAGACAATGAAATTGTATTACAATATGAGAATGGTTTGCTGAAACAGGTATTGACAGCCGGTCGCTATACTTACTGGAAAAATGTTATTCAGTATGACTTCATCCGTGCTGATATCAGTAAAATTGAGATCAACGAAAATATAGACCGGGCTGTTTTGCAAAGCAGGTTGGTGGTGCCGTACATCCGCAGCTATACTGTGGAGAGCTACGAGCAGGGTGTGTTGTTTGTTGATGGTAAGTATATGCAGACTTTACAAAGCGGTGTGTACTATTGGTACAAAAACAGCATAACTATTCATGTTGGCAAGGTGGATAAACGCCAGCAGCAAATTGAGATCAACGGGCAGGAAATATTGACAAAAGACAAAGCGGCATTGCGTATCAATGCGTGGGCGCAGTATAAAGTGGTAGACATTGAAAAAGCCTTGTTGCAAAACAAGGAGTACGATAAGCAATTGTATATCGCTTTTCAGTTGGCCTTGCGTGAATACATCGGTGCAATGAGTTTTGATGAATTGCTGGAGAAAAAAGAAAGTATGGTTCCGTTCATTTTGCAAAGCGTTAAGGTAAATGCTGAGGTGTTGGGTATTGAAGTAAATGGTTTTGGTATCCGCGATATCATCCTGCCGGGTGATGTGAAAGATATCATGAACCAGGTGCTGATCGCCGAGAAAAAAGCACAGGCGAATATCATTATGCGTCGTGAAGAAACTGCAAGCACACGAAGCTTGCTGAACACTGCGAAACTGATGGAAGATAATTTGATGCTGTTCAAGTTGAAAGAAATGGAATATGTGGAAAAAATTGCCGACAAAATCAACAGCATCAGTGTGAATGGTAATGGCGTATTGATAGACCAGTTGAAGCAGATCTTCGTTCCTCAGAAATAAAATGGTGAAATTAAGATTGGAGTAATATTTCCTTGCTCCAATCTTTTTTAAAAAAATTAAAGAATAAAAATTTTCAAGATAAATTTTATGCGCACTCGTGTTCTGAAATAGTTGCGGTGTTTTCAACAGCGAAGACAAATGAATTAATAACTATTTCAATAAAAATTTTATGGACAGTCAACAAAAAATAATGAATGCCCAGAGCATTTTCGACAGAAGCTTCCTGGATTGCAAGGCATATTATATGTACTGCTATCAAAAGGTACCCTGCATCACATGGGTTGACCAGGTGAATACAGACAAGGTGCTGAAATACATCAGGATAGAATACGCGGACGCTCTTACAGGTATATTCCAGAATTCAAAATACGACAGGAAAAGAAAGAAGGCTTTATACTTCACAACTATTATCCTGTTAAAAGATAACTGCCTTGTGGAATTAGGAGATGCCTATTGCCAGGTATTGCACACGCATGAAGATTATGATATGGCTTACAGTCTTATCAAAGAAGTAAGCCGTTTTAAAAGAAGAGAAAAGAAAAAGGATTTTGAAATCAACCTGGTCACAAAAGGCGAATATGGTCTTGAATTGAAAAGTATGGAGATCAAAAAAGTGAAGCTGAACCTGTCGCTGTATTACGAAGACGATTTTACAGCAGTGGATAAGATCATTCAAAACCGGCTGCTGAAAAAAGATGATAAAGGGATCATACTGTTGCATGGTTTGCCTGTGCCAGGCAAACCAACTTACCTGCGCTACCTGATAGGGCGATTAAAGAAGAAAGTACTTTTTTTATCTCCTGCCGCTGCGGACAATCTTATGAACCCCGGGTTTATTGATCTGCTCATTGACAATCCCAATTCTGTGGTGATCATTGAAGATGCAGAGAACATCATCATGGACAGGAGGAGCAGCAATGATTCATCGGTATCGAACCTGCTGAATATTTCCGATGGCCTGCTCGCAGATTTTCTGAATGTACAGATCATCTGCACTTTCAACAGTGCCTTAACTTTGGTGGACAGTGCATTAATGCGCAAAGGAAGATTGATCGCCAAATATGAATTCGGTAAATTAGAAGTGGCAAAAGCGCAGCGGCTGAGCAATCACCTCGGCTTTAAAACAATCATCGGCAGGCCGATGACAGTAGCAGAGATCAGCAACCAGCACGAGCAGAACTTTGATACGAGGCAGGTTGAAATTATCGGTTTCAGGAAACATGAATTAATAACAAATTAAGATGTGTGCACATAGGGTTCTTTGAACGATTGGATAGAAGTACTATGTACCCAGGTATGTAGCTGCTATTAAGTTCCTGTTGCATCGCACATTTGCACTATTAGTAAAAAACTCAATCAGATTGATGAAATAGGTTTGTGAGGAAAGTTCGATAATTTGCGGACTACAGGCTAATCATCAACATTGCATTTTAAAATATTAAACATGAATAATTTTATCAGGCATCTTTCATTTGTATTTACTTTTTTTATTTCAACTTTTATTTTTGCACAAGCAGACAGTATTGTATTACGGGATATTGCATGGGACAAGAACTCTCCCGCAGGTTCAACAGAATTGTTTATTCCGTCCGGTAATGCGATATTAGCTGGCCTCATTTATAGGCCTAATGGGGGTGAAAAACATCCAACACTATTGCTATTACATGGTTATCCGGGCAACGAACGCAATCTTGACATTGCACAAGTTGTAAGAGCACATGGATGGAATGTAATTTATTTTGATTATAGAG
>JAHEZC010000528.1 GCA_023251275.1 Parafilimonas sp.
TAAGTTTCCAGGTTTTATTTTAACAGAAAGACCCATACGCTCATATCCTTACGATGCCGCAGGCAATGTGCTGGGATATGTTTCGGAAGTAGATACTTCTTTTTTGCGTATTCATCGGGAAGAAGGCTATCAGATGGGTGATTATGCCGGCAAAACCGGTTTAGAGCGCAGTTATGAAAAAGTGCTGATGGGCGGGCGGGGGGTACAACGTTTTATCCGTGATAAGCTGGGGCGCATACAAGGTCCTTATCAGAATGGCATGTTTGATACCGCTGCTATCGCCGGTAAAAATTTATACTTAAGTCTTGACGTAGAGTTGCAGCAGTTGGGGGAACAATTAATGAACAACAAAGTGGGAACGATCGTTGCCATTGATCCAAAAACAGGCAGCATACTTTGTATGGTAAGCAGCCCAACTTTTAAACCAAATTATCTTACCGGCCCGGAACGGAGAAAACACCTCTCAGAATTACTTACAGACCCGCGTTTACCTTTTTTAAACAGGGCTGTAAATGCGAGCTATTCACCAGGCTCTACGTTCAAGACAATGGTAGGCATTATTGGAATGAGTGAAGGTTCAATTAATGACCGGATGACCGTTAGCTGCCCTGGCGCCTATTATGGTTGCGGAAGAAGAATGGGCTGTCATGCGGCAGGCACTTTTAATTTGAGAGGCGCTATTTCACATTCATGTAATTCTTATTTTGCCACGACTTTCAGGAGAATAATTGACCAGAGTAAATTCCCGACCCGTGACAGTGCATTGAACCGCTTCAATCAATATGCATACTCCTTTGGTCTTGGTGACAGGCTTGGAGTGGATATTCCCTCTGAGCGCAAAGGCAATATCCCTACTTCAAAGTATTATAAAAAAATCTTCGGCCCCAAGTGGGCTTCATGCAATATAGTTTCCAATGCTATTGGTCAGGGGGAAGTGGAAACGACTATAACTCAGCTTGCTAATGTAATGGCAATCATAGCTAACAAAGGCTGGTATTTTACGCCACATTTAGTGGACAGTATAGAAGGAGGTGATGAGTTTGATTTATTAACACCTTATAAAATAAAACATGGGATTCTTCCTGTTCCGGACAGTGTTTTCAGAGCAGTACATGATGGCATGCAGGGCACTATGGAGTTCGGAACAGGAGCTGCTGCCAGCGTACCTGGTATTGTAGTATGCGGTAAAACGGGAACAGTAGAAAATCCCTTTGGAAAAGACCATGCTTTTTTCGGTGCTTTTGCCCCGCGGGATAATCCCAGAATTGCTATAGCTGTTATGTGCGAGAATGCGGGTTTTGGGGCAAGCTCAGCGGCGCCTATTGCCAGTTTAATGATAGAAAAATATCTGAAAGATTCTATACCGGAACCCGACAGGAAAGCACAAATTGAAAGACTGGCTGATTTGAATTTAATTCCTGAAAGAATGAAATTGGCAATGGCAAAAATGGATTCTTTAAAACGGGTAAAAGAAAGCATGCAGCTTCGCCTTAAGATGCAAAAAGCGGTAAAAGATACAATTGATGTGGAAGAACAACCGGATACTGATGTGAAAGGAATTATCAAACCATCGTTGCCAGACAGTAATAAACAGATCCCGAAAAATAAGAATAACCCAAATACCAATAAATCACCGGCTATATTGCAGGAAGATAAAAAAACCAATAAGGCAAAAAAAATTAAGCAGTGAAGATGCATCAGAATAAACCAATTTCCGAAGGCATTGACTGGTGGACAATTTGCTTATATGCTGTATTGGTTGCAGCCGGTATCCTCTGCATTTTCATGGTAGAATATAACCCTGACTCTGATGTGCTAAATTCTTTTCTCAGCGGTAAAACCAATTTCAGCAAACAGCTAATATTTACAGGAGTATGCATAGTGTTTGCTACGTTTATTTTGCTCAGCGACAGTAAACTCTACACGGCATTTGCAAATCTTTTTTATGTTTTTGGCATTGCGCTCATGCTTTTGACTTTTCTGATAGGAAAGACAATAAACGGCTCAAAAAGCTGGATACCTCTTGGCGGTGGATTTAATGTTCAAC
Source organism: Parafilimonas sp. (assembly GCA_023251275.1). Lineage (GTDB taxonomy): Bacteria > Bacteroidota > Bacteroidia > Chitinophagales > Chitinophagaceae > JAHEZC01. Next base: position 2,048 of record JAHEZC010000528.1, read on the forward strand.
CTGCCGAACTTTGCAAAATATTTGCTTCGCTTGCTCTTGCAAAATATTTGTCGCTGCAGGAAACGGATTTCACAAAATTCAGTTCACATATAATTGCAGCTTTCATTGCATTGTTGCCGGCAGTATTAGCAGTATTTCAGAATGAAACCGGGCTTGCGCTGGTGTATGCAGGCTTCTTTATTGTGATGTACAGGGAAGGGTTACCCGGTGTAATTTTAATAATCGGGTTTTCATTCGGTGTTCTTGTCGTTGCTACACTTGTGATGGAGCCTAATCTGCTTGCCATCATACTTACTGCAATAGCTGGGGTGATTATTTACTTCATGCGGAGGCAAATAAAACAGCGCCGGAAAATTTTCCTTGTTATTCTCATCTGGGCAGTGTGTGTAAGTACCCAGCTTTTTGCAGTACCTTATATTTTTAATAATGTACTGCAATGCTACCAATCGCAGCGAATTTACAGTATGGTCGGTAAAGATTATGACTGCTCACTTAACAGAAGTGCAATAAAAGAAGCCGCATCTTCCAGAACTGTAAGAAAACCCGATGATTATAATGTGCGACAAAGTAAAATTGCAATAGGTTCAGGCGGACTTGCCGGCAAAGGATTTTTGAAAGGAACACAAACACGCGGGAAATACGTTCCGGAACAGCATACCGATTTCATTTTTACTTCTCTCGGAGAAGCTTTTGGATTTGTCGGATGCATATTATTTTTGGGTATTTATTTTTTGCTGC
>JAHEZC010000041.1 GCA_023251275.1 Parafilimonas sp.
CATATTGTAGGCTACAGGCTTTTTATGGGGAAACAGCCATCGGCTTTGGTTATTGGCTGTTTGCCCGTGGCCTGTGCTCGCTATAAAGTTATAATAAAAGCAGGCGGTATTTTTTTAAAAAATTTAATAAAAAACCAAATGCTATTTTGACTTTGCCTTCTGTCTCTCTTGCGTTGACTTCTGTTAGTCTCGAAATATGTTCTGCTGTCTATTTGATTCGAAAGCATATTGCTTCCTTTACCTCCCCCCCATTTCCTCCTCCGCCTCTTTGCAATGCCCCTGCAATGTTTGAAACAAAGCATCCATCGTTTCAATCGTTGTATAAATATTCACCGGGTTTATACGGAACCATGTTTTTCCTTTCATCATGGTGGTGGCGAACCAGAAATTCCCCTCTTTCTCAATTTGTGCTGCTACTTCGTGATGCAGATTTGCAAGTTGCTCATCATTCAAGCCATTTCCTTTATAGCGAACACAGACAGCAGACATCATCGGCTCGGTTGCAGATTCGAAATCCTCACTGTTGCCGGCAAGTGTATGTAAATGCCTTGCCTGCGCCACATTATTGTCAATCCATTGTCCTATCTGGTCTTTGCCATAATGCTGAAAACTCATCCAGACTTTCAAACTGCGGAAACGTTTGGATTGCTCAAAGCCATTTACAAAAAACTGGTAGCGTTCATTTTTCTGCTCACTCTGATCGGTGAGGTAAGCGTGCTGCATGCCGAATGAAGCCCTCAGCCTGTCATGATTCTTTACCAGTATTGCGCCTGCATCAAGCGGCGCATAGAACCATTTGTGCGGATCAATCGTTACAGAATCTGCAAGCTCCAATCCTTTCAATAAGCCGGGGTTTTGTTTGGAGAGCAACATGCCGCCACCATAGGCAGCATCAGCATGCAGCCAGCATTTTTCACGCATAGCAATCTGGTGTAATTTTTCAAGATCATCCACAGCGCCAAGGTTTGTTGTGCCCGCCAGCGCAATGATGCATAAAGGTCGAATGTCTTTTGCTTTGTCAAGCTCCAGCGCTTTTTCCAATGCTTCAATATCAAGTTGATATTTGTCATTGGTCGGTAATGTTCTCAGGTTTTTTCTTCCCAACCCGATTGCATCTGCAGCCTTATCAACTGACACATGTCTTTCCTCCGAAACATAAGCAGCCCATTTACCCTGCAAGCCTTCATGCTGTGCAGTATCATTGGTGGTACAATCTCTTGCCAGCTTCAGCCCGATAAAATTGGCTGTCATGCCACCGCTGGTAAGATTGCCACCTGCATTTTCACCATAACCAATCAAGTCGTTCAGCCAACGTATCACACGCAGTTCCATCGCTACTGCTGAAGGGCCGATGGAATAAACACCCACATTCTGGTTCAATGCTGACGCCAAAAGATCGCCTAAGATTCCGGCGGGATTTGGGGTAGGAGTGATGAGACCCATATAGCCGGGATGACTTACGTGCGTACAATAGGGCAACAGTTTTTCTTCCAGTAATTTTTGCACGTCATGCAATGATTGCGGATGGCTCGGAACAGGTTCATCAAACAGATCATACAGCAATCGCGGTTCCACATCAGGAAAAAGCGGTTTGTCTTTTACTTCTTCAAGATAGCTGGATAGATAATCAATTAAATAGTGCCCGGCTTCGCGGAATTCGTCATAGTTCATTTTGTGCCTTTTTATGAGAGTAAAATTAGTTGTTACTGCGTAATGTGAGGCTTGGGCTACAGTTCAATTAATCTAAAGTGACTATCGGTTTGACTGAGCCACAGATAGTACACAATAGCGGAAAAACACATAGTTTTCTATGTGAAGAACTATGTTTCTATATGCCTATGTGGTTCAAAATGCTTTATGGTTTCTTTAATCCGATAGTCACGTAATCTAAAATTTATTGCAACTTTGCCTTTTGTATCATTCTTTTACAGTCTCTTTTATTTATTAATTATTAAAATCAAAATCAATGAAACGGTCCAAATTTACCGGCCTGCTATTTGGGGCAGCAGCGGCATTCTTTTTAGCCTCATGCGGTGGGAGAGGCAGTAACGAGCAAACAAACACTGACACCACCAGTGCGGTGACGCCGCCGGCAAATACTATTGATACCACACCGCAAAATACAATGACTGTAATACACAGAGTGGCAAATTTTGCAAAATGGAAAGCCTCCTACTATACCTATGATTCCATGCGATCAGCTAATGGTGTACATAGTTTCGTAGTAGCCCGTGGTTTTACTGATTCCAATATGGTAATGGTAGTTGTAAAAGTAGATGATATGGCGAAAGCTAAGGCATTTGCCAAAGACGCCAGCCTGAAGAAGGCTATGCAAAAAGGAGGCGTAACAGGCCCGGCTACCATCTCCTTTACTATGGACACCTGGCGGGATACTGCTTTTCTAAGTCAGGACATCCTCCGTGCAAAGACAACGTTTACTGTTAAAGATTGGGACGCCTGGTTAAAAGTCTATGAAGACGGTATGCAGGAAAGAACGGATAATGGTATTAAGGTAAAGGTAATCAGCCATGATGCGGATGATGATAAAAAGGTATCACTCATCACAGCTTTAGTGGATACTGCAAAAGCCTTTGCCTACTACAAATCAGATGCGCTGAAAAAAAGAAGAGAAGCAGGTGGTGTGACAGGCGAGCCGGACCGGTTCCTTTTCAAAATTGTAGCCCGGTATTGACATAAAAACCATAATAAACGAAGATAAAAGATGAAGCAGGCGCTTCATTTTTTTTTGTCAGGTGCATCGTATGTATTCGGGAGAGGATGCGATACGATAAAACCTGTTATGTAGTTTTTCAGTTCCGTTCACCGAACGGTTTTTATCAAAGTTTCCAATTCACACTGATGGAAGACCCGGAACAACACATTGGAAAACAGATGATCTTTTGTAAGGCTAATGCTGCAATGTCCCTGCCACTCACAAAGCATTCAGAGGTGACATTGCAGGGAAGGAACGCGGGGAGACCTAAAGAAGTAAATTGTGTTTTAACCAATGGGTTGAAAAGCGGGATTGCTTTCAATCATTTCAAGGCAATCGTTCAGGGTTAAATCGATTGCAATTAAATGCCATTGCCCGGTGTGCCGGAAATATGAAAAATTAAAGCGTCCGGTACCTGTATATTCTAATCTTACAAACCACTCTTCGAACTCATCCGCAATTCTGTCTGTAAATTCTGATTTATACTTTGCGCAAAAAATTAAATAATTCCCATGCCATTTGGTATAAATATCTGCAAGATAATTAAATTGTTTGTCGGGGTTTGCAGGAATGGCTTGCTGCTTCAAACGATCTACAAGCGGCTGACAATGATTTTTTATTTCTGCTTTTTTGTAAACGAGAATTTTTGTTTTGGGTTTTGCCTTGCCGGTAAATACCCATGCTTTTGAACGCTTCATTTGATTTTATTTTTTCTTCAATTATTTTTTTGCTTCAATCTAAACTTTTTATATTGTCAACAATCCTTTTCAGAGCTTTCAACAATTCATTTTTATTTGGCGGATTGCCAAAAAACATATCGTCAATTTCCGCCAGATTCATTTTTTTAATCGCATTTATCAACCGAATTGATTTTTGAATGTATTCTTTTTCATCACTGCATTGATATGACAACACACCGAACCGCAAGGTCAAATCGTGATTGAATTTTTCAGCTTCAACAAGAATTGCCTGATAGGTTTTTTCTGATAATTCGTCTGTGTCCATTTTTATTTTTTTCTTCAATCATTTTTACCTTTTCTGTCTTGCAGGTATGGTGCATCACGATGAACCGAACCTCTTTCCCGATTGTTCCGGAGTGGGATTAAGTTTATGTTGGTCAGATTTTTTGCAATGATTTTTGGCTATAAAAATTATTTTTAAATGTAGGCAAAAATATTAATCTATTTCCCAGGTTTGACAAAGTGCCTTCAATAGAAATTTTATTTATTGTAAAGTATTGACCTGGTTGACGATTAGTGTAGGGCTCCCAGAGCAATAAACAAAGTCTTCCAGTATAAGAAAGACTTTGTTTAAAAGTTGGTATGATAAAAATGATTAAACGGCTTTAGCTACTGCTACGAATGAGGTACGGTATTGCCTGGCCCTGTTTACAAAATCTATTGCCTGCTGCTGATAGTTTAAAGCAAATTCTTCAGATGGTTCCACCTTATTGATCTGCAATACGAGACTTGGGAAATCTTCATAGTCAGCAAAATCACCGTCCTGCACAAAGTGCTTATCGAAATCTCGTATGATACCATGCTGTGTATTGCACTGCACACCTTTTTGTAATAACAATGCTTTGGCAGTATGAACAAAGGCAGCATAAGCATGATAAATGCCATCGGCCCATTGGTTTTTTTCAAAACATTCCTGCGACCATTCGAGTTTTTCATCAGCTTCGAGTATCAGTGTTGCCACAAGGTCAATCATCACACCGGCGCATTCGCCAACACCAATGGCTGTTGCAAATTTTTCTTCCTGCCCCCAGTCAATAAAATCTTCATCCCTGAGCAGATCAACGTTTGTTAATGGTTTCAGTAATTCATAAAAATATCTTTCTCCTTTGCGCTCTGCATACTGATAGAATACTTCATCCTCGATTGCATTGTTTTTAAAATCTGTGAGGAGCAAACGAATGGCATCAGGCCCTTTTTTGCTTGGAATTTTTATTACTTTTTCCGCAATACGGCCGTTGCCGCTGCCCAACACGCCTCCGCCAATCAGCACCTGCAAGGCAGGCAGCACTTTGCCTTTTGCTTTCAGTGAACTTCCGTGAAAACCAATGGATGCCATGCCATGCTGCCCGCATGAATTCATGCAACCACTTATTTTGATGGACACATCTTTGTTGAATAAAAATTCGGGGAATTCCTCTTCAATCACTTCTGACAACACATTACTGATTCCTGTGCTGTTCGAGATTCCCAAATTACAGGTATCGGTTCCCGGGCATGCAGTGATATCGGCAGTGCTTCCAAAGCCAGGCCCGGCAAGCCCTTCTGAATCAAGTACGCGATACACATACTTTATATGTTCCGGTTTTACATATCGGAATTGTAATCCCTGGTTCACTGTTATCCTCACATCATCAGCAATAGCAGGTGCAAGCTTTTCAATCAGCCGCCTGCTGACGTCAGAACTTATATTACCCAATGGCACTCTTACATAAACAGCAAAATATCCTTCCTGTTTTTGTTGAAAGACATTGGTCTTCCTCCAATATTCAAATTTCAATTCATTTTTTACAGGTTCATTTATTTCAGGCAATTCACCGACCGGTAAAGCCGGTTGTATAAACCGCGAGGTATCAACTTTATAAGACTGGCAGGTCAATGCTTTTTGTTCTGCATTTACTAATTCATTAAAACTGTCAATCCCTATTTTTTGTATCAGGTATTTTATTCTCGCCTTATGACGGCTGGTACGTTCTCCATGCCTGTCAAACACCCGAAGCACTGCTTCTGTATATGGCATCAAAAGATCTTCTTCTAAAAATTCGTATATAGTATGAGCGAGGAATGGTTGTGCGCCAAGACCGCCACCTACCAATATTTTAAATCCTCTTTTTTCGATGCCATCAATTATACGAATACGTGGAATGGCGCCGAGGTCATGCATAAATGTATAGGCAGTATCCGCTTCGCTGCTGGAGAATGCGATCTTGAATTTCCGGCCAAGTTCCTGGCAGACGGGCTTACGTAAAAAATATTCAAATGCAGCATGTGCATAAGGTGTTACGTCAAAGGGTTCATCAGGATCAATTCCCGCCTGGTCTGATGCCGTAATATTCCTTACGGTATTGCCGCATGCTTCACGGAGGGTGATATTATCCTGCTCCAGCAACGACCATAATTCCGGGGTGCGCTCAAGGCTTACAAAATGGATCTGTATATCCTGTCTTGTAGTAAGATGCAGGTTGCCTGTGGCAAACTCATCAGATACATCGGCTATGCGTTTCCATTGAGCGAGGGTCATTTTACCTTGTGGTAATTTGATTCTTACCATTTGCACACCCTGTTGCCTTTGGCCATATACGCCCCGTGCAAGACGCAGGCTGCGGAATTTTTCATCCGGGATATTTCCTGCCCTGAATTCGCGGATCTTTTTTTCCAGTTCAATGATGTCCCTTTCAACCAAAGGGTTTTCCAGTTCTGTACGAAAACTCTGCATACGATACAGTTTAATTGGTCATTAAAAAAAACTTCCGCATCATGTGCGGAAGCCTTTAATGTGAAATATTATTTTAAATAGCTTATCCGCACCATTGGGTGATGTTACATATTTTACAACAGCATACAGTAACGGAAACTATCATTCTACTATTTTGATGGACTGTACAAAAGTAAAGCTGAGAATGCATTGTCCCAAAAATATTTTCAGGATGTGAAAAGAAATTAACTTATTGGAAGAAACAAACATTTGTTAATCAGTTGCTCGATTTACAGATTTGAATTTTTGAGATTAAATTCAGTGAATTTCACATCTTTATTCTTCTTTAATGGATCTGATAAAACAAATTACCTGATGTTGTATTTATACTTATACTTTTCATACAACTGTTTTTGTTTGTTGTCGAGATTGATCTGCCTTCCCTGTATGAATGCATAAATGACATTACTGGTTTTCATGTCGAGAATATCACCATCGGTGACGATGATGTTGGCATCTTTTCCTTTTTCGATTGTGCCGGTGCGGTCATCAATGCCAAGTATTTTTGCAGCATTGTATGTGATCGCCTGCAAAGCCTGTTCTTTTGTTAATCCGTAAGCGACTGCCGTACCTGCATTGTAAGAAAGATTTTTATATCGTGTTTCATTATTATTATCGGCAAGACAATAAAGCACTCCTGCCTGTTGCAAAAGATAGGGAGTTTTATAGGGCAGATCCACATCATCATCCTGTATCACGGGCAAAGTATGTGTTTCGTTGATGATAACAGCAATATTATTTTCCTTCAGGTAATCGGTGATTTTCCAGCTATCAGTGCCCCCGATAATCACAGTATGAAATCCAAATTCTTTTGCAAACTCGACAGCGATCATCATTTCTTTTACAAGTTCACAATGCACAAAGAATGTTTGTGTTTTATTAAATAAACCTTTTACAGCTTCGAACTTAAGATTGGTATGCTCATGTTTTGCTTCATCAAAATATGCTTTTGCTTCGCGGAAAAATATGCGCACTTTCTCTATTTGTTCCAATGCATCTTTTACAGGATCGCTCTGTGACGGATCACCAAAACTGAAACGAATGAGAGATGGCATGCGGAAATGAATACCGCCATCCGGTTTATAAATAGCATCTTCCCAATTCCATGCGTCTAACTGCATCACGGATGAAGAGCCACTGATAATGCCGCCCTGCGGGACAACATTGCATAATAAAATTCCATTGCATCGTATAGTGTTGATGATTTTCGAATCGGTATTATAAGCGATAACAGACCGGATATTTGAATTTATGTCGCCTAATTCGTATTCATCGCGGGTGGACCTTACTGCACTGATTTCATCCAGGCCGAGATTCGTAGCAGCATCAATAAGACCGGGATAAATCTGTTTGCCGCTGCAGTCAATCACTTTTGCATCAGCAACGGGTGCAGTAGCTCTTACATCAGTAATTTTTCCGTTGGAGAAAACGATCATTCCATCCTCTAATACTTGTCCATTTCCAATATGAATCGTTGCATGCGTGAGGGCTATTGTTTGTGATTGCCCAAGGGCGGGGTACATTGTTTCCTGTGCGCTTGATTGTATGATCAGAAGAAAAGTCGATAAGATTATGATTATTTTTTTCATTTTTTAGTATTTGAAGTTTTATCAGTTTAAAGTTTAAAGTTCACATGTTCACGAGTTTACGAGTTCAAAAGTTCATTTATCTTGTCTTGATTTGTATTTTGGCCCTTTCATTTCTGATTTATCCAGGTAGTCTATCAGTTTCTGAAGCAGTACAATGATATCCAAAGCCAATTTATAAAGCATATCAAATTCAGTTTGAATTAAATATCCTCTGTCCATAGCACGATATAGCTGAGATCTGAATTCTCCGCAGGAACCTTTTGAAATATACAGAAATTGGAGAAATTCTCTGTTGCCGCCTCTTTCAAATCCTTCGGCAATATTATCCATGATCGAACCAGCTGAACTTTCTATCTGATCTATCAATTTATAACTTTTCCCGAATTTGCCACTGTCAATCATTTTACCAACTATTTTATTCATTTCCCTTGCTTTCTGCCATGAAACAATATCTTCAAATTTTTTTATCGTTGCCATAACTAATCAATTTTAGCATTAAACAACATGTGAACTTGTGAACTGCCGAACTCTTAAACAGTTTATTGAGTTCGTGAATTAAAAATATTATTTGTTACACGCCTGTCTTCCTCACACTCATTCAGCTTATCGAAAGAATATACAGCCGGTGTTGTTTTTGCTCCGTCTTTTTTTGCTGCGATCATTTTCTGAATCAAACGGTTTCTTTCCGTTGCAATCCATTGGCGCATCTGCGCATCTTTTACAGCATCATAGTAAACTATTCCGTCCACTATTGTCTTATCTGCTTTTGCATAAATACTCAACGGATCGTCAGTCCATAATACCACATCTGCATCTTTACCCACTTTAATGCTTCCCACACGATCAGCCACATGCAACATGATGGCCGGATTAAGCGTGCATATTTTCAATGCTTCATCTTCACTCAAACTCCCGTACCTGATGCTCTTCGCAGCTTCCTGGTTCAGGTGTCTTGCCTGTTCCGCATCATCGCTGTTCACGGCAACATTCACCCCGACTTTTGTCATGATAGCCATGTTGTAGGGAATGGCATCAACCACTTCATATTTGTATGCCCACCAGTCACTGAATGTAGAAGCATTGGCGCCATGCGCTTTCATTTTATCCGCCACTTTATAACCTTCTAAAATATGTGTGAAAGTATTTACCTTAAAGCCGAATGAATCTGCCACATGCATCAACATATTGATCTCGCTTTGCACATAAGAGTGGCAGGTAATGAATCTTTTGTGATTGAGAATTTCTGAGAGTGCATCCAGTTCCAAATCTTTTCTTTTACCCGGACCTGCATTCTGGTAATCCCTTGCACGGGTGAATGCATCTACGAGTACCTGTTCCACTCCCATGCGTGTATCGGGAAAACGGTTAATACTTGGACCATAAGAACGTTTTACATTTTCACCGAGTGCAAACTTGATAAAGGGATCCCAGTTGGCAAACTTCATATCTTCTGCATTTCGCCCCCACCGAAGCTTGATAAGTTGCGTTTGTCCGCCAATGGTATTACAACTGCCATGTAATACATGTGCTGCAGTGACGCCTCCTGCCAGTTGCCGGTATATCTGTATATCTTCTGGGTTGATGACATCTGCAATTCTTACTTCAGCCGTGACAGACTGAGAACATTCATTCACATTGCCTTCTACTGCAATATGAGAGTGCTCATCAATGATACCTGCAGTCAATTGTTTGCCTGTACCGTCAATTATTTTTGCATTTCCTCCGTTCAGATTTTTTCCGATCTCTGCAATTTTGCCATTCTTTATCAACACATCCGTATTCTGCAGGTCGCCTTCTTTTTCATTTGTCCATACGGCAGCATTTTTTATCAGCAGGTCTTCCTGTTTTGGCGCTTCCGTCCAACCATAGCCAGTGAAGGGATACATGACTGTTGCATTCACCGGTTCTTTTTTCTTTTCTTCTTTTTTTGAAGTATCTGCATACGCAGAAACATATTGCATATTCCAGGTGATCACATCACCCGCGCTATTGTAACCATTGCCCATCCATAGTTTTTCACGGATCATACCGGTGAGCGCATTTGTTTTGCTGCTGTCTGCTTTTGCACTCCAGGTAAGCTTTACCAGATTATTATTCACCGTAACATTTATGTCTGTTTTTACCGTGTCGCCTGCGGGCTTCAGTGATGCAGCAAGTTTATCAGGGGTGCCTTTCACTTCCACTTCATATTCTTTAATTTGATTATTTTGTTTGGCTGTGAGTTTGTAATTGCCGCGGAGATCATTCCAGCCGTTTTCCGTGATAATATATTTTTTCCCCTGCACCCAGTTCTGAAAGAAAATAGATTTATCATCAAAGACGGGGCCACTTGTGATAATAAAATTTGCAATCTTCCCTGCATCGAGGCTGCCTGTTTTATCATACATATTTATTAAAGTTGCGGGAGTTTTGGTCAATGCTTCCAATGCTTTTGCTGTGCTTAAACCATTATCAATCGCCTTACGCATGTTAGCAAGAAAATCATCGGCGCTTTTCAATCCTGATGCT
>JAHEZC010000529.1 GCA_023251275.1 Parafilimonas sp.
GCGAATATGTCTGATAAAAAACCTTTTGTCCCATTTGTTTCCCCTGAAACGAACATGGCGGAATTCACAGTCCGCGCATTAATCATAGGATTGGTACTGGCAGTTGTGCTTGGTGCTGCGAATGCTTATTTGGGCCTTAAAGCCGGAATGACCATTGCCGCAACATACCCGGCAGCAGTTATTGGTATGGCCATCCTGCGCTTAATGAAAGGGACAATCCTGGAAGAAAATTTTGCAAGAACCGTTGGTTCAATAGGTGAGTCAATCGCCGCGGGTGCTATTTTCACCATTCCTGCATTTTATATTGCCGGTATCTGGGACAAGAACAACATGATGCATGATTATTTTATCGCATCTGCAATTATGTTCGCAGGCGGTATTCTTGGAATTATGTTTGTTGCGCTGCTGCGCCGGGTCATGGTTGAAGATCGCGATCTCCCATTTCCGGAATCAGTTGCCGCATCAGAAATTCATAAAGCCGGCCGCGGTGGCGGAACCGGAGCCAAATTCTTATTTCAGGCAATGGGAATTGGCGCAGTTATTCAGGCTCTCGGACAATTCAAACTGTTTGCAACAAGCTGGGAACATTTTATCCAGTTTGCGAAATCATCAATTAAGCTTGGTAAAGCCGGAACAGCAACTGCTGAAGGCGGTATGGTTCTCAGCTCACCCGGCATCAGCCCTGCATATATGGGCGTCGGTTATATCATTGGACCTAAATTGGCATCATTAAACTTCAGCGGCGGATTGCTCGCGTGGGGTTTCTTAGTCCCCATCATCACCTATTTTGTTGCCCCCTCAATTATGCCCGATCTTCTCAATATTAATCCCGGAACAGCCACTTTCTCAGCTTCATTTCAACGGGATTCATTACATGTGCTGAATTTGGCAAGCAGCGATTCTGTGTATTTCAAACAGACCACTGAAAGCAAAGTTGGTGACAAAGTTACCACCAACGTTGGAAGAGTGGTCCTTCCTGCTTCAGCTTTCACCTTAGAAAAAGGCACCTATTCATTTGAAGTGCCGGCAAGCCAGAATCAGCTTACCAGTGTTACCGGAATTTCAGTAACACAGGGAGCAAGGACGTTTTGGATATCTGCAAAGAGTGTTGACATGGCTCCAACCGAACCATCGTGGATATTGCTTTCTCAAATGATCTGGAAGTTTATTGTCCGCCCGATCGCAATTGGCGGAATGTTGGTTGGCGCGGGTCTTACATTATTCAGGATGCGCAAGAGCCTTGCTACCGGTATTGCACGTTCGGTATCTGACGTCAGAAAAGCAGCAACCGGTGATGCAGTGACAAGCCGTACAGACAAGGACATAAACTTTAAGCTGATCATGTTTGGAATAGCGTTTGCTTCGGTGCTGACGTTTTTGCTATATAACTATTTTGCAAAAGATCCGTTTGCGGCACTTGTGGCAACAGTTGTCATGATCATCGCCGGATTTTTCTTTGCAGCAGTATCCGGATATCTTGTCGGTATCATCGGATCAAGCAACAACCCAATCAGCGGTTTAACACTTTCAACTCTTATCATTGCCGCGCTCCTTATGGTGCTTCTCGGAATGAAGGGGAACCAGGGTGTTGCTGCGGTTCTTGGTGTTGCTGCAGTTGTCTGTGTATCGGCAGCAGTTGCCGGTGAAATGTTGCAGGACTTAAAAGTTGGACATATCCTTGGTGGTACTCCCTGGCGGATGCAGCTTGGTGATATCATCGGAGTTGGTGTCGCTTCTGCAGTCATGTTCCTTCCGTTGGTTGTGTTGCAGCAAGGCGATATCAATGCCGGCAAAATGGCAGCAGTTCCTTATGAAGGTGGTTTCGGCAGTGCTCAATTGGCAGCTCCCCAGGCCGGCCTCATGGCTTTGCTTTCACAGGGAATTGTAAAAGGCGAAATGGCCTGGCCGCTTATTATTGTTGGTATGCTCATGGGTGTTGGCTTCATCCTCATGCAGGTGAAAAGCCCGATGCTTATTGCAGTTGGTATGTATCTTCCGCTTGAAACAACATTCGCTATTTTTATCGGCGGTATGGTAAAAGCAATTGTTGATATTTATAATGTTAAGAGAAACCACAACGATGCACAGAAAGCACGCGTTGAGAATACGGGAGTTTTGCTTGCTGCCGGTCTGATTGCAGGTGAAGCGCTCATAGGGCTCGTCTTTGCAGCTCTCGCGTTTTTCGAAGTGCCATTGTTCTCCTTCTTTAAGAGCCCATCGATCTATGTCAGCCTTGCGGTAATCGCAATGATCTCGCTGTACCTGATCATGGTGCCTGTAAAGAATGCAGGAAAAGCAGACGAACCGGCTCCTCCTACGGCCGTGATGTAGGTTGAACTGAAAGTAATATGAATTTTTTTCAGCGACGAAAAGTTTTAAAGGGAGTCAATTATTTGGAATTGATTCCCTTGCGGCGATACGAACATCAAAGCGGTGAGAATAATACCATTACGGTGCTTACACCGCGTTTTGAGAATCCGTTTTTTAAAAAATATTTTGTGAATCGCAAAAAGAGAACATTTGTCTTTACCCACCTTGATGAAATAGGCAGCGCTGCCTGGCTCAGCATAGACGGAGTGAAGAATGTTCAACAGATCTGCGACACCCTTTCCGTTGAGCTGGGTGATAAAATTGCGCCCTGTGAAGAACGCATGACGCGGTTTCTCACGCAGCTTTACTTAGATAAATTTATTTCATTTAAAGAAATTGAAGAATAAGGAGTTCATCTATGGGTAGTGTTCTTGGGCATTTAAAGCCAGAGTTGGTCTGGAATCATT
>JAHEZC010000530.1 GCA_023251275.1 Parafilimonas sp.
ACAACAAGTTTCTTTTTCTGCATGGTGCTAATGTAGCAAACATTTGATATTCATAGCTTCAGGTTTTTGAAACCTCGCTGATTTTTTTTAAAATTATTTTTGCACATTCACTTTGGATAAATTCATTCTTTTTATCCAGATCCAAACTATAATTCCGCATACAATCAACGGCCATATTGCAATGGCAAACAAAAAAAGATTTGTGATAACAGATGTACCGTTTTTAAATGCTTCTGACAATTTGCTGAGGAAATCCGGCTCAGCATCTTTGGCTGTGAGGCCATTCAGGTATTGAAAATATTTTAAATTGATCGTGCTGAATGCTGATTGATGCATGAGATAATTCACTCTTCCATTTGCAGCTTCAATATCTTCCTGTATGGAATTTATTTCATTTTGCACCTGTAAAATATCATCCATTTTTTTGGCATCTTTCAGAAGATCCAGGTAACGGAAACGCACCTGCTTCTTAGCTTCAAGCCTTGCCTTGATATCCACCACTTCACCGGTCACATCTTCTGTAGAAATGGTTTTGGAAATAATTTTTATCCCTTCGCCGCCAATGGTATTCATCAGGTCTTCAAATCTTTCAACGGGGACTTTTATACTGATCTCATTTTGTATCTGCACATCATTTTGCGTCTGCTGTTCCTGCGCAATATAACCGCCGTAACCTTTGAGCTTTGCATGAATTGCATTGTTGTAAGATGCATAATCTTTTAGTTCAAGTGTAATATTTGCAGTCTTGATAATCTTCTTATCCCAATCTGGATTATTTGTGGGAGAACCGGAGTGAAGAAAGCTGGTATCTGCTGACTGTGTGATGGATGTTATGTCTGTTTTACGGGGATTATTTTGCACTATGCCCGTTAAATCTTCTTTCGTTTTTTCTTGTGTTGGCGGTGGAGGTGCTTTAATTTCGTCTTCTGTTTGTATATCAGCCGAATGAACGTCAATTTGCCTTGAGGGTGAGTTACTGCAAGCGCTTATCATTGCGGCTGCAAATGCAGCGCAAACAAAATATGTTTTCATAAAAAGTTGATTTTAGAATTAGATGCAGAAAAATTAAAATTGCATAACCGGGAAAATATTGCGGGCCTGCATTATTGATTACTTCAATATGAAATTTGTATCCATTGGCTCAAGTTAAAAGAAAGCGAAAGAAAAAATTATTGTAAGCACCAACCATTAACCATTCAGCTACACAACCATTTATTTCATTCCTCCTAATTCCATAATTGAATCCCATTCATTTTCTGCAACCGGCTGCACAGATAATCTTCCAATTCGTACCAAAGCCATATTGGCTAAGCGTTTATCAGCTTTTATCTGTTCAAGGCTCACAGTCTTTTTCATTTTCTTATGCGGTTTTAAATCAACCGCCACCCATGCATCATCATCACTTGTCGGATCTTTGTAAAATTCTTTTATCACTTTGGCAATGCCTGTAATTTCAAGCCCTTCATTACTGTGATAATACAATACCTCATCGCCCTTCTTCATTGCTTTTAAATGAATACGTGCAGCATAATTGCGCACACCGCTCCAGGCAGTTTTTTTATCTTTTACAAATTGATCCCAGCTATACGCTGAAGGTTCTGATTTTACAAGCCAGTATGCCATAAAAATGATTTTTAAAATTATAAATTAACGCAAATAATAGTGTGTAAAAAAACGCATTCACCCATTGTAATATACATTTTATCCACGTAATTTGGCAGAAGGAAATTATCATAAAAATTTTATGCCATGAAAAAACTACTGGCTTTTTTTTGTTGTGTGATTGTTGTGAATACTCATGCGCAAAACTGCCTCAGCTATTATTACATGCAGGCAAAGAAAAACATCACAATGACCATTTACAATAAGAAAGGTGAAGAAAACGGGAAAATGATCTATACCGTCGCCGAAGTTTCCGGCAGCGGCAGTAACGCTGCTGCAACGGTAAATACTGAGATGTTTGATAAAAAGGGAAAAAGCACGGTAAAAACCACGAACAACATCAAATGCGAAAATGGTGTGATGATGATGGACATGAAAATGATGATGCCGCAGCAACAGGTGGAGCAGTTTAAGAATGCAAGCGCAACTGCCAGTAATGTGTATCTTGAATATCCTGCTGCTATGAACGCCGGCGACCAGTTGAAAGATGGTGCGTTTAATATGGATATTGATAACAATGGTTTAAAGCAATCCATCAGCATGAATATCACAGACCGTAAAGTGGAAAGTAAGGAATCTGTGACCACACCCGCAGGCACTTGGGATTGTTATAAGATTTCTTACAAAGCAAAGATGAATATCAAAACGATGGGCATTGGCATGCCCTTAAATTTTGATGGAACCGAATGGTTTGCACCCGGCTTCGGCGTGGTAAAGACAGAGAGTAAAAACGGCAGCACTGCAATAACCGCAATAAACTAAGCCCATAAAAATCCAAAGGGAGTAATTCAATTGTTTTGGTATCATCCAATGCCTCCAATTCAATGAAATATATCTGAGTTGTATAGGCGCTAAGGACAAAAAAACTATCAACAGATTGACTCTTATTTTACTGCGTCTTGGCGACTTTGCGTGAGATATTTTTTTTGGGAGGCTCGCTATACATAGATTCACGCTAAGACGCAAAGCCGCTAAGGAAACAAATGAATTAAACACTTTGCATGAAATTATCTTCCATGTGAAGGCATATTTCCGATAGCGGAATTAATAAATTCTTTAATCACAGCAATTCCAGGCATTCCTTTAAGCTCTCTTTCCAGTTTCTTAATTGTA
>JAHEZC010000042.1 GCA_023251275.1 Parafilimonas sp.
TTATTAACACCACATCTGCCCTGAGTAAATCTTTATGTGACTTCACAAATTCACCAAGATGATCAGAACCAACTTCTTCCTCTCCTTCAATAATAAATTTAATATTTACAGGAAGTGAATGGGTGTTGACCATTGTTTCAAGGGCTTTCACATGCATAAACATCTGGCCTTTATCATCGTCGGCTCCGCGTGCAAAAATTTTCCCGTCCTTAATAATGGGATCGAAAGGAGGACTGTGCCAGAGATCAAGCGGTTCGGGTGGCTGTACATCGTAATGACCATACACCAGGACAACAGGCTTTGATGCATCAATAATTTTTTCAGCATATATTACCGGATGACCTGGTGTGGCATGTATTTCTGCTTTGTCTGCACCGGCTTCAAGCAAACGTTGCTTAATTGCTTCGGCGCAACGAAGCATATCTTCTTTATGTTCACTTCTTGCGCTCACACTCGGAATGCGCAATAACTCAAGTAATTCGCCAAGAAATCTGTCTTTATGCTTTTCCTGATAATCCTTCCATACCTGCATATATACAATTTTGAATGATTGAAATAATCGTGAAGAATGAAAATTCAGAAGCTGCTAAGATAACTTTGTTTTTGCTTTAATATTTTAAGAACAGATTCACTGCACCTGTTTTTTTTGCCCGGGTTAAAAGCCGGGCAATGATTCCCATACATCATAATGTGTGACGTTCAGTTCAAATTCAAATAAAAAATCTTTATCCTCAGGATAATACTTTGCTTTCTCATAATCTTCCCCTGCAAAACGTTTAATGGCTGAAATATCGTCCCAAAAAGTTAATGTATCAATATGTGTAATATCTCCTTCTTTTCTTGTCAGAAGAAATACACCCCGGTTACCTGTAACTGATGCATATTCTTTTAAGCCTGTTTTCAATAAATATTTATGATAGGCTTCTGCCTTTTCTGTCGGCACCCTGCCATGCCACTTTCTTGCGATCATATTTTTAAGTTTGTATCAGTTGATGTTTCTTGTCGGAAATAATATTTTCCAAAGTCCATTCCACTTTTTTTTCAAAGAAATTTTTCCTTACCGTACAATCATCCTTTGTACATATAAAACAGGAAAAATCAAGACAGGGATCATTATGCACAAACATCTCGATGGCATCACCAAATTTTCTTTTTATCAATGCTATCAATTCATTCACCTCATCATGCGCCTCACTGACATTCAGGTACCAGGGAACAGTAAGATGGCAATCAATATGCAGCACGGCGCCATATTTTATTACACGAAGGTTGTGGAGGTCAATCCAGTTTTCACGCCTGTTTTTGTTGAGCGCATTCACCATTTGTTTCAGGAGTACCATGTCCGCTTCATCCATAATACCGGCAAGTGATTGCCGGATAATCTTATAACCATTGTAAATAATCACAATGCTCATTACCATTCCTACGGCCTTATCAATCCAGAATAATTGTGTAAAAAATATCACAAGCAATGCAGCAATAATAATAAGCGTGGAATAAGTATCAATGACAAGATGCTTTCCGCTCGCCTGCAATGCAAGGGAATTATTTTTTCTGCCGATTTTCAGGCAAATCAAACCTGCAAAATAATTTATGAATGCTGTACCGGCAATTATAAATAATCCTTTGTCAACCTGCTCTACCGGTATGTGCTGTATAATATTAAGTACCGTTTCATACATGATTAAAAAACCTGCGGCAACAATCAACCCGCCTTCTACAGCCGCAGAAACAAATTCCGCTTTTCCATGCCCGTAAGGGTGCTCAATATCCCGCGGTTTGGCAGCCACATATAAACTATATAAGCCGACAAAACCTGCAAGCACATTTACAATACTTTCCAGCGCATCGCTTAAAACTGATAAAGAATGTGTGAGGTAATACGCAAAAATCTTTGCCGCAAACAACACAACTGATAACAGCGTTATCCATTGCTGAACCCGGTAATTTTGTCTGGCAGATTGCAAACGCATCTATTTGCTGTAAAGAAAGGAAACTTTCCTGATGCAGGAAAGTTTCTCAAAGCTCTGAATTCATTATACTATATGCTTTCAAATCGCTGGGAAATAAAATCCCAGTTCACCACATTCCACCAGGCAGCAATATAATCAGGCCTTTTATTTTGATATTTGAGATAGTAAGCATGCTCCCAAACGTCCAGGCCCAATACAGGAAAGCCTTTCAGGTCGCTGATATCCATTAATGGATTATCCTGGTTTGGCGTAGAGCCAATCACTAATTTTTTATCATTTGCCATCACCAGCCATGCCCATCCGCTTCCAAACCGTCCTTTTCCTGCGTCGGCAAATTGAGTTTTGAATGCATCCACTGAATTAAAATTCTGTTCAATGGCAGTTTTCAGTTCCCCCTGCAAGACGGTAGAGTTGGGAGCAGCCATACTTTTCCAGAACAACTCATGATTGTAGTGCCCGCCCCCGTTGTTGCGCATTTTTCCAGAGTATTTAGAAATATTCATCAGCACATCTTCAAGCCTTGCTGACTGGGTATTTACATTTTCTGCAGCGCATGCTTCAGCTAAATTTTTGGCATAAGCTGCTGCATGTTTGGTGTAATGTATTTCCATCGTCATAGCATCAATTGACGGCTCCAACGCACCATAAGCATAAGGCAGAGGCTGCTGCGAGAATGGGGTATCGCTTTTGCCCGGTTTAAAAAATGATTTATTTTCTTTTGCAATTGTTTGAAGCACGGTAAGAGATAAACCTGCAGCAAGACCTGCTTTGCCGCCTGTTTTTATAAAATCCCTTCTGCTGGTAGATTGATTTTCCATATTACATTGTTTTTATGTTGAAGATTTTAAGAATCGCAGTTTGGACAAAAAGGTATGAATACTTTTGAATAGCCGGAAGTAAAATTCTTTGTTGAACATTTGTGAATCACGCATGGCTTTTGTTGTCAGAAAGATCCCTACAGGAATCAGTACTGCTGTTGAAAGCCACATTCCTGCCAACTCACTGATAATTCCCTGCCTTGCAAATTTTTCACCAAAGGTGTTAAGCAAATGAAATAATACAAAAAAAATGATTGCAAAAATTAAAGGTGTGCCTAACCCTCCTTTACGTATTATAGAACCTAACGGGGCTCCTATCATAAATAAAACTATACAGGCGCCGGAGAGCGTGAATTTCCGGTGCCATTCTATTCTATGTTTTTTTAGCATATCCATTTTTGCAACATACTCTCTTGAAATTATATCTGCTGTTGTTTTTGCCACATTGATTTGAGAAATGCATGCATCACTTACTACAGACTTCAGGGAATCGGGGATTATACTATCAAATGACCGCGCATTTTTTAATCGTGCCTGGTTCACCTGCGGCCAGGTGCTGTCAGCATACCGTATGAAAATAAAAAATGTTTTTAGCTCCCGGTTAGATCTTTTATAAAAATCCTTATGCACATTACCCAAAGAATCAATTGCACGATTAAGCTGTCGCACACTGTACATCTGGGGGTTGTATTTGAAAAGGCTGTCTTCGGTTCTGTTCAACTTAAAACTTCTCAGGTCGAATTCCTTTTTATAATCTTTAAACCCCATGCGTATGAATTCTGTGTTGGTCGAATACCTGTTTCCGTTTTCCTGGTAATTCCATCCGTTCTGCAGTTTGAATTCGAGAAAACGCTTATCGGGTGTTACACGCATAACGCCGTTTTCAGCAATCATAAACTGATCCTGCAATCCATAATTTTTTTCATAGATGATTACATTATGAATAATGCTGTCATTTTTTTCTTTCTTTCCGATTTTTATTATATAGCCTTCAAGCTTATCATAAAATATTCCTTCCTTAATATCAAATGCAGGCTTGGCAACAATAATGTCATACTTCAATCCATTCAATTTTAAATTGGCAACCGGAATAATATTGTTGGCAAATAAAAAAGCGATACCGCCAATAAAAAAGGAAACAATCAGCAAAGGTTGCATAAACCGCAAAAGCGGTATGCCTGCTGATTTAATGGCAACCAACTCGAAGCTTTCTCCAAGATTGCCAAATGTCATGATAGAAGAAAGTAATAATGCCAGCGGCAAGGCAAGAGGAACCGCAGAAGCCGCTACATAACCAATAAGCTGAAAAATAGTAACAGCATCAAGGCCCTTCCCTATAAGGTCATCAATATAAAGCCAGAAAAACTGCATGATCAATACAAAAAGTGAAATCAGGAAAGTGGCAAAAAATGGACCGATAAATGAACGAATGATGAGTGTATCAAGTTTTTTTATCACTTTGCAATATTAGAATGAATGCTATGGCAAATACAAATGTAAGGCTTTCGCAAAATGAATTGGCGACTGTAACCAATACGGATTTTCTTTTAACAAAGCATACCATCATTTCAAAAGTTTATACCCTGTTTGGATTGCTTACTGATGAATATATTAAGCAAACAAAAGCCGCAGAAAAGTTTTTGCCCGCTGAAGTTTTGAGTGCATCACCAAAAATCTATAAAGGCGAACAATACGAAAAACTGCCGTATGTGATGATGGACTATCCGCGGTTTTTTAATAAGGAGGAAGTATTTGCAATCAGGGGGTTTTTCTGGTGGGGAAATTTCTTCAGTATTACCCTGCACATTTCAGGAAAATATCAGCAAATGTTTGCAGGCAATATTTTTAACTGGATGGAAAAGCACAAAACTGATGAATGGTTCTTATGTATAAATATTGACGAATGGAAACATAATTTCAATGCTGATAATTATCAGCCACTATCAAGCTTTTTTCCAAATAAAATTGGGGAAGATAATTTAAGGAATTTGGCTTTTCTAAAACTGGCAAAAAAATTATCGTTTGAAAACTGGGATGATGCAATTGATTTTTTCAGGATCCATTATGGATTACTGCTTGAAATTTTTCAAGATCAGTTTCCCAACCGGTGAAAAAGATCCTTTACCTGGTACTCCCATAAACGGGTTTGATCTTTAATTTCATCTTTTTCCGCAAAATCTTTTATTACAAGAATGGTTTGATTGGTGATCTCTGTTTTCTCAATTCTGAATTCAAAATATTCTTCCTTTGGACTGTTTAGCCACCTGTATCGTACAAATTTATCCTGTTCGTGATCAATCATGTCTGCTTTTTCTGCCGCACCATTCCATGAAAAACTGAAAGTATTATCCCACTCGTCAACTTTATCTGCAAACCATTCCTGCAATCCGGCCGGGGTTGACAGAAATTCATAAAGAATGGCCGGCGAGCAACGGAGCGGATATTCAAGTGTAAATAATTGTTTTTTTGCCATTATTAATCTTTTATTCCTTTTAACCTGCGGGTTGCAATAATATTAAATAATTAGCAACCTCAAAATATTTTTTCAGAAAGGTTTTCAATGAAATATTCATGTTTTGAAAAATACAGAAATCCGATTTATTAATCAGTTGCAATTCAATCTTTTAAGCAGTTTTATGTAGGAATTCAATCCTCCCCAGCCTTGTATATCCATTCCGAAATAAGCAAAAGAAAAGTATTTTAGTCTGCAGAAGCAAGCAGGATAACGGGAAAATGAAGTAATAGTTATTTTTTAAAAGACATAACCGGGTCTTATTCCCGAAACTATCGGTTACTATTTTTCATCTTAACACTACAACCAAAAAATTAACAATAAACTATTGCAAAAATTTGCGGGAATATCCAGGTTAATAGCTGAGTTCAATACGATAAGTAAACGCTTATAATTTGCACAGGTCATTTACTTTAAAAAAAGGATTACATTTACGCAGATGAAAAAATAATATGAAAAAAATTGTACCTGTTTGCCTGTTATGCTGCATTTTTTTTTCGGCTGCGGCACAAACAAAAATCGTTGCAGATTGTACAGTAACCTTTAGTATTTCAAACAAAGACGAAGCAAACAGTAATCCCGGAAGTTCTGTAAAAACATTGTACATTAAAGGAAAATTGACAAGAAGTGATATCAGCGGCCCGTCTTATACACAAACCACCATATACGATAATAATACCGGCGTTGCCACAATACTCAGAGAAATCGGCGCAAATAAATATATGTCAGTTTTTGATTCTGTTAAATGGAAAGAACAAAATAAACAATACGAAGAACTCCGGCTAACATTTACATCCGATACAAAAACAATATTGGGATACGAGTGCAAAAAAGCAATTGCTCAGTTAAAAAGCGGAGGCATGCTTGAGCTATACTATGCTATTGCAATAGCTCCTTCTGCAATTGAAAATCCTTACGAATACAAAAATGTTCCGGGCTTTTTGCTGGAGTACGAAACAATTGCCGAAGGCAATACCAAAAAAATAAGATATACTGCTACATCAATAAATTTCAACCCCGTACCGGCATCAAAATTTGAAATTCCAAAAACCGGTTACAGAATGCTTTAATATTAATGGAAAGATGGAGGGGTAGGCGTTTTGAATTTAGGAACCTGAACCTTGTATTTATACGGATATACAAATGTAGTATTGCCTCTTTCAAGGCGTATTATTGAATGGATCGTAATTACATTATCGGTTCTTTGCTGAGATAGGTCCTGGGAACCTTTTAACTGGAACTGTGATAGCTTAATAGAGGACAATGAGTAATTTTTTGGAAGCTTATTCAGATTTTTAAGACTGAATTTACTGTTAAGATGATCGTCATTTGATCCTGAACCCGTAAAAGATGCCAGCGCAATATTAATCATCATGATTAAATAAGCAGAAAAAAGCAGTTTTATATGTTTTGTTTGCCTGATCATCAGCTCAAAAGTAAATCTTTTTTAAATACCTTAACAAAATTTATATAAACTATTAACGTGTAAAATGGAAAATTGTTACATAAAAGTTGGAAAATTCATTTTTCGTATTTATTTTTCAGAAACCCAACAGAATTATGCGAGAAAATCCATCACGTGAAGACCGGGAAGAGCTTAATGAATTATTGCGACAATATAATAACCTCAGAGCCGGTAAAAGTCATTCCTTTCTTGAGGAAGAAGCATTTGAACGTATCATAGACCATTTTGATGATTGTGACAATCTGAATAAAGCACTTGACGCAGCAGAAACAGGTCTTGAATATTTCCCTTATTCGTCTATTCTGCTGATTAAAAAGGCAGACCTTTTAATCGCAACAAGGCACTACAGGGAAGCGCTGGAAGTACTCCACCAGGCTGAATTGTTTGACGGCAAAGATATTAACCTGTATATCCTAAAGACCGATGCTTACCTTGCCCTCGATCTCCAGCAAAAGGCTGTGGACATTCTTGAAGAAGCCTTACTGCTTTTCAATGGAGAGGAAAAAATTGATTTGTTGTTTGAACTGGCTGACGTATATGACGATTACGAAGAATTTGATAAAGTATTTGATTGCCTGACTCTTATACTGGAGCAGGAACCTACTAATGAAGAAGCGCTATACAAAATCTGCTTCTGGACCGATTTTACTGGCCGGAATGAAGAGAGCATTCGCCTTCATCAGAAAATAATAGAAGATTATCCTTACTGTGAACTTGCCTGGTTCAACCTTGCAGCAGCCTACCAAGGCCTAAAATTATATGAAAAAGCGATTGATGCATATCAGTATGCGGTGGTGATTGATGAAAAATTTGATTATGCCTACCGCAATATGGGCGATGCCTACATACGACTGCGGAAATATAAAGATGCAATCGAAGTACTGGAAAAAGTACTGGAGCTCACCCGCCCCGAGGAGGTGATTTATGAAGCCATCGGTCACTGCTATCAACGCCTGAAAAAGTTTGCACAGGCACGCTTCAATTACCGCAAGGCTTCTCACATGAATCCTGATGACAGCAAGCTTCATTATAAAATTGCACTCACTTATATACATGAGCAACAATGGGAAAGCGCCATAAAACAACTGGAGCTTGCCATGCGTATCCATCGTAATGCACCGGAATATAATCTTGCAATGGGTGAATGTGCCCTGCAACTGGGAAAATACAAGGAAGCTATCCAGTATTTCAGCATTGCAGTGCGCAGCAGGCAGCGCAACAGTACTGCATGGGAAGCGCTGATACGATGTCTTTACAGAGCAGAATATTTTGATGAAGCGGCCCGGCAATGTATAGCAGCGTTAAAGGCAACCGAAGGGAAACCGGTATTTTATTTTTTATATAGCGCGGCCCTCTTTGCACTCGGCAAATCAAAGGAAGCGCTGCTGCAGCTACAAAATGGGTTCACCAAAGCTCCGAAGCTTGTAAAAAAATTTATCGAACTTAATCCTGCAATCCTGCAAAATAATCATGTAGTAGATATACTTGCGAGATATAAAAAAGGAAAAAAGTTTTGATAGTTTTTCTTTCCTCCCTTATAAAGACCCTATCTTTCCATAGTCGTTATTAATTATTGTTCCCGTATTTTTGCAACCGCCAAAGAATCAACAATATGAATTTCAGTCTGTCCCAAATGCCCGACCGTAATCAGAAACCCCGTACTTGCGGTATTACCATGGTCATGGATAAAGGGCTTAGCATCAATGAAGTCCATAATTTCCTCAGCATAGCTCATCCGCATGTTGATATCGTAAAGCTTGGTTTCGGAACATCCTTTGTTACCCCCAACCTGCGTGAGAAGATTGAAGTTTATCAATCGTATAATATTCCCCTTTATTTTGGAGGCACTTTGTTTGAAGCATTCCTTGTTCGCAATCAATTTGAGGATTATATTGCCATTTGCAAAGACTATAATATAAATTACCTGGAAGTAAGCGATGGGTCTGTTACTATACCGCATACTGAAAAATGCGGCTATATTGAAAAGCTTACAAAATATGGAACAGTACTAAGCGAGGTTGGGAGTAAAGATACAGAACACATTATTCCTCCATACAAATGGATTGAACTGATGCGTGCAGAACTTGAAGCAGGTTCTACTTATGTAATTGCTGAAGCACGTGAAGCAGGCAATGTAGGAATTTACCGTGGCTCAGGCGAAGTGAGGGAAGGTCTGGTACAGGAAATTCTTACGCAGATACCAAGTGAAAAAATTCTGTGGGAAGCGCCCCAAAAAATGCAACAGTTATATTTTCTTGAGTTGCTTGGCTGCAATGTAAATCTTGGAAACATTGCCCCGTCTGAAGTAATTCCGCTTGAAGCTATGCGTATCGGGTTGCGTGGCGATACTTTCCATTTATTTCTGAACAATGTAACTGCAAAGTGATGCGGGAATACGGCCTTATTGGTTACCATTTATCACATTCTTTCTCACAAAAATATTTTACAGAAAAATTTAAGAAGGAAGAAATTGGTGATGCCGAATTTCATGCATTTGCCATTCCTTCAATAGCAGATTTACCACAACTGCTGAGTGAACATCCTTTGCTGAAAGGATTTGCGATAACAATCCCGTATAAAAAATCTGTCATACACTACCTTGATGAAATTTCCGACACGGTAAAAGCAACGCAGGCATGTAATTGTGTAAAAATTAATGTTGGAAAATTATCAGGTTTCAATACAGATGTTGCTGGATTTGAAAGATCATTTATGCCACATTTACTTCCACACCATAAAAAAGCATTGATACTGGGAACCGGGGGCGCTGCGGCAGCAGTGCAATATGTTTTGCAAAAACTACAGATAGATTATTGCTTTGTTTCGAGAAATAATGAAAAGGAAAAAGGAATTTTAACCTATGCAGATTTGAATGCTGCAGTGATAAAGGAATATACTGTAATTATTAACTGCACTCCGTCAGGCACATATCCGAAAATTGAGGATGCCCCGGATATTCCTTATGATTTACTTACACCGGAACATTATCTTTTTGACCTTGTATATAACCCCGCTCTTACAAAATTTTTAAAATCCGGCGCGGCACATAAAGCGATCATACAAAATGGATACGATATGCTTGTAATACAGGCAGAGGAAAACTGGAAAATATGGAATGAATAAAATGGGCAATGTCTTTTATGACCCGGAAGTTAACTTTTTCAACGCTTCAGCAGGTAAATTCACTACTCTCTTTTGTTCATAGTCATAACAGAGCAGGCCGGTCTTTGCTTTACCCGCAGGAATTGTTTGCCCGGCGTTAGTGATCTCTAACCTGTAGTACAAATCAAACCCGTTTTTTTCGAAGCCTGATGCAGCAATTGAAATTTTCACTTCCTCACCATAGTACAATTCTTTCTTAAACTCCATAGCAGCATCAGCCATAATTAATCCGCAGACTTCAAAGGACAATTCAGTATAACCATGATGCAGCAAAAATTGATACCTTGCTTCATGCACGAGTGCCAGGAAAACATCATTGCCTGCATGCCCTCCGTAATTCAAATCCGTAATTCGTA
>JAHEZC010000531.1 GCA_023251275.1 Parafilimonas sp.
ACTTCCACAATTGTACTATCTTCTGTCGCAATTATGAAACAAAAAGAATAAGAAAAGTCATTATTTGATTCCTGCGTAAAACCCAGTACCGTATAATCCTGCCCTAATGCAGTAGTGGGGAATATTAACGATGCTCCTGAGATACTGTTGTCATAAATATGGCAATAAACAAGAATTGGCTCATCACTGGTAATATGAATGCCACGGTTAAATACGCCTTCTCTTGCAAGCCTCGCATCATCAGGGTCTTTTTTGGGAATTGGATCACTTTCTGTTACACTTCCCGCTTTTGCAATATAATCTCTATACCACCCGGTACCTGGAATTTCTACGCGTTCATTTGTGCGGTTGACAGCGGAAAAATATAAAACCATACTTTGGGTACCGCCAAAATCTTTTACCGAGCCATCTAAAGAATCATACATGGATATATGTGCACCATACCCTGCCCAAAAATCTTTCCCACTCGCTGAAAATTCCTGTCCTTCAACTGAAAAAAATGCGATGCAACTTAAAGAAATGAGCAGATGTCTGTTTATGAGGCAGCGCAAAAACATATCAGTAATAAATAATTGAGAGCAAAAAAGCGAATGTAAGATAATGATTAAGCTAATAAAATCATCTCAGAGCTGCATTAATAAATAAACGAATTTCCATTCAAAATTGATATATTCAAAATATGTCTGTAAAAACTGAACAACACTTTCTAAATGAAAAAAGTAAAATCTTTTCTTCTTAATGCATCCATTCTTTTGCGCAGCGAACGCTCTCCCCAAAATTTTTCTTATCAAAAAATGTTCCCGTTCTACGGTTACAAATTATAATATTACAGATATAACAAAATGCAGAACTTTGCGTTTGAAGCAAATAATTTAATTATTATGCGTTGTCTCCTGTTTGTACTGCTGTTTATTGCTGCAAAAAATTTTTCCCAATGTAAAACCTATAAAATTGGTATGAAAGGCGACACGCTCAACTGTACCGATAATAATAATCACAAACAGGGAAAATGGACACTGCATGTGGAAAGCCTGCGTGGTGAACCCGGCTTTGAAGAAGAGGGGATATACAAAAATGATAAAAAAGAAGGTGTCTGGAGAACATACAACCTGATGGGGGATTTGCTATCAATCGAAGAATTTAAATGGGGCTTTAAAAATGGTACCTGTTCATATTATTCTTTAGCCGGATTGGTGCGTGAAGAAAGCTGGAAGGCTATAGACCCGCTTAATCCTTATGATACTGTGAAAGTATATGATCTGAAAGATCATGAAAAATACAATATTAAAATTGTAAAAGTAGAAAGCTCTACGGTGAAACATGGTATATGGAAATATTATAATCCATTGTCCGGGAAAGCAGAAAAAACTGAGGAATATGTATTGGGTGAATTGCTTGATCCCGACAGGTTTAATCCGTTGAGCGATACAAGTGCTATTGCCGATAATAATATAGATGATACAATAGCCGCAGACAGTACTGGCATCATGAAAAAAAAGGTTTCAAAATCAAAGAAATCAAAATCTGATGCATTGCTGAAAGAAGGAACGCCAAAGGAGGTACTTGAATACGAAAAGAAAAATACCAACAAGAAGAAGATCAAAGTTCGTGAAGGGCAAACTGGAGTTGACTGACAGGTAGTGGTTTTATAAAAATCAGGCGGGCCTATATACTTTTATACGAATTCCAACAAATGCTTCAGCCTGCTAACAGCAAGGCAATTTCAGAAGAATTTCTTTATTTCAGCTACCAGTTCAGTTTTGGTAAGCGGGATGCCCATGATTTTGCTATATCCCTTTGCATCAACAAAAAATTGATCCCTGATAATTTTTATCAGTTGCCCGTTATTGATCTCAGGTATCAGCACAGTTTCGAAGTTTTTGAGCACAGTTCCAAGGTTTTTGGGGAATGGTCGCAGGTAGCGCAAATGGGCATGGCTTACTGAATGACCGGAAAGCTGCAATTCCATAGCCGCACTTTTAATCGCTCCATAGGTACTTCCCCAGCCCAAAACAAGTATTTTTCCTTTTTCGGGGCCGCTGTCTAATTGTTGTTCGGGAATATAATTTGCGATCTTGTCTATTTTTGCTTGCCTGATTTTCACCATGTGCTGGTGATTTTCGGGTTCATAGTTTACGTTACCAGTAACATCCTGCTTTTCCAACCCGCCGATCCTGTGCTCCAATCCTGTAGTCCCGGGGAGTGCCCAGGGACGAACTAATTTTTCATCACGCTTGTAGGGAAGAAAAGTTTTTTCATCTTCAGCTAACCCTGTTTTAAACTTTACTTCAATCTTTGGCAGATCGTCACTCTTTGGGAAGCGCCAGGGTTCCGCGCCGTTGGCAATATATCCATCGCTCAGAAAAATTACGGGGGTCATGTGCTGCACGGCAATACGGACCGCTTCATATACTGCGGGAAAACAATCGCTTGGTGTGCTTGCTGATATAACCGGCATCGGGCACTCGCCATTTCTTCCATAGTATGCCTGCAGCAGATCACTTTGCTCTGTTTTGGTAGGTAATCCGGTGGAAGGTCCGCCCCGTTGAATATCGCATATCAGCAAAGGTATTTCCAGCATTACGGCAAGCCCCATTGCCTCTGCTTTTAAGGCCATACCCGGACCTGATGTTGATGTAACACCCAAACTGCCGCCATAGCTTGCACCTATCGCAGCAGTAATGCCACCTATTTCATCTTCAGCCTGAAAAGTGCGAACTCCAAAAGTTTTATACCTGCTTAATTCGTGCAAAATGTCCGAAGCCGGCGTT
>JAHEZC010000532.1 GCA_023251275.1 Parafilimonas sp.
GTGAACAAAAGTATTTTGACCCCGGGCAGTAATATTAAAAATGCTGCAAACAGGAAAAACTATGCTGCGAACAGGAAAAGAAAAAGGAGGCTTAGTAAAAGGAGAAGCAAGGCATTGCAATAAATTCATAAAATATTACCTCATTTAACCGAATATCTGTTATCTTCGTTTTCGCAAAAAATATGATAGATCAGTTAGTCCATATCATTTCTTCTTCTGCTTCAGCAGCATCGGTAACCGCTGCCACAACTATCACGACAACCCGCTGAGGGTTGTATATTATCATATTATATTTGGGCTTGTACAAGCTGTCAGTAACAGGAAATTCTTACAATCATTTTAATTATTTACAATCATAGTCATGAAAGTGCTTAAGTTCGGAGGCTCTTCCGTAGCAAATGCGGAAAATATACAGAAAGCAGTCAGTATCATTTGGAGGGACAACGAACCAAAAATAGTTGTGATATCTGCTTTAGGCGGCGTTACAGATCAATTAATACAAACAGGAAAACTTGCCGAAGAAAACGATGAATCATACAAAGCGCTTTTGCAACAATTAGAAAAAAAGCATCTCGATGCAGCAAGGGCATTGTTGCCTGTAACACATCAAAGCAGTTGTTTAAGTTTTATAAAACAACATTTTAATGAGTTGGAAGAAATATGTGATAGTGTATTTTACCTGCATGAATTATCATTGCGCACCAAAGACCGGATTATAAGCTATGGCGAGCTGTTGTCTTCCAAAATTATTTCTGCTTACCTGCAATCAATAGGAACAGCGCATGAATGGATAGACAGCAGGAAAGTCATTAAGACCAATAATAACTTTGGGTTTGCAGCAGTAAATTTCAGTATCACTAATGATCTGATTTCATACAATATCACTGCCTCACATAAAAAATTATTTATTGCTCCCGGATTTATTGCAAGTGATGAGCATAATAATATCACCACACTTGGCCGTGGCGGTTCTGATTATACTGCAGCCGTTTTTGCTGCGGCAGTTCATGCATCATCTCTTGAAATCTGGACTGATGTTACCGGTATGATGACAGCCGATCCGCGGTGGGTGGCCAATGCAAAGACTATCCCTCACATTTCTTACCAGGAAGCCATGGAACTATCACACTTCGGAGCAAAGGTTATTTATCCGCCCACCATTCAGCCTGTGATGCAAAAAAATATTCCGGTATGGGTAAAGAATACATTTGATCCGGAGGCATCAGGCACCCTGATTGAAAATGCGGAGAATACTGAAGGAGAGATCATCAGCGGTATTTCAAGCATCAACACTATAGCATTGCTTAGCCTTGAAGGCAGCGGAATGGTTGGCATTCCGGGTTTTTCAAAAAGACTGTTCGAATCATTGGCAAATGAAAAGATCAATGTTATTCTTATCACACAAAGTTCGTCGGAACATTCTATTTGTGTCGCTGTAAACACCACAGATGCTGTGAAAGCCAAAACTGTTGTGGATAATGCATTTGAAGTCGAGATACATCATGAAAAAGTTGAGCCGCTGAAAGTTGAAACGAATCTTTCCATCATTGCCCTTGTGGGTGACAAAATGAAAAATCATATCGGCATCAGCGGCAGAATGTTTGCGGCATTGGGGAGAAATGGCGTAAATATAAGAGCCATTGCGCAGGGTTCATCGGAGAGAAATATTTCCGCAGTTATTTCATCCAATGATGTAAAAAAAGCGGTGAATGTATTGCACGAAGCTTTTTTTGAAACATCATATAAACAATTGAATATTTTTGTAGCGGGTGTTGGAAATGTAGGAAGCAAATTGCTGGGCCAGTTAAAACAGCAACAGCAGTTTCTGCAGGAACATCTCAATTTACAGGTACGAATAACCGGCATTGCCAACAGCAAAAAAATGTTGTTTGCAGATAATGGCAATGATATTGATTTGAACAACTGGAAAGATGCCTTACAAAATGCACAAACCATGCAGCTTAATGCGTTTGCAGATACCATTATTCAAAAAAATCTGCGCAATTCTGTATTTGTGGATGTAACTGCCAACAATGATGTTGCACAGGTGTATGGAAAATTATTGTCAAAGGCGATATCTGTAGTTGCCTGCAATAAAATAGCTGCATCATCATCGTATGAAAGCTATGCTCACCTGAAATCTCTCGCCAGGGAATATGATGCGCAGTTTCTCTTTGAAACCAATGTGGGCGCAGGTTTGCCCGTGATCGGTACACTGAATGATCTGCGAAGAAGCGGTGATAAGGTGAATAAGATCCAGGCAGTTCTCTCAGGAACGCTCAATTTTGTATTCAACAATTATGATGGCAAAAGGCCATTCGCAGAAGTGGTGAAACAGGCACAGGATGAAGGTTATACAGAGCCCGATCCGAGATTAGACTTAGGCGGTACTGATGTAATGCGCAAGATATTAATACTGGCTCGCGAAGCAGGAGAGCATGTTGAAATGGAAGATATTACCAATAATTATTTTCTGCCCACATCATGCTTTGAAGGAACTGTTGATAATTTCTATAAAGAGATGGCAAAACAGGAGGCACATTTCAAAGCTATTTATGATAAAGCGGCCGCGGAAAATTGCAAACTGAAATTTGTTGCAGCTTATGAAAATGGTAAAGCAAGCGTAGGGCTAAAGCATGTTGCACCTGACTCAGATTTTTATCATTTATATGGAAAAGATAATATTGTATTATTTTACACACAGCGTTATCCTGAACAGCCATTGGTAGTAAAAGGCGCCGGCGCTGGCGCTGATGTAACTGCGAGCGG
>JAHEZC010000533.1 GCA_023251275.1 Parafilimonas sp.
CAAAAACTATTTTTATGCTTGAAACAGAAGTGAAGTGTTTTAAAAGCAACGTTTTCTTGCAGACACTAATTCAAAAACCCCATAAAAACATTATGGATTTTTTAAGGAGTGTACTATTAGAAATTGTAAAAAGACAGGAAAAGCAAACATGGATAATTTGTTATAGGGAGAATTTATTTGCATGATGAAAACTACAATCTATTTCCTCACACCATACATTTTTTCCACATCCTGCACAATCTGCTCCATGGCAAGGTCATCGCCGGCGGGGTTATAATTCTGCCGAAGGTTTGAGCCGAATATCAATGCAACAGTCTGCCAGAATGCGGCATTGAATTTTCCTTTGTATTCTTCAATTATTTCATAACAATTATTTCCCGTTTGCCTGTAGATCAGTTTCATGAGCACTTTTCCCTGGTAAACAGATAATTGTGTAAGCCTGTCGGCAAATTGTTTTTTCAGGTCTTTTTCTCTTGAATGAATAATTGCCTTTCGTTTACTTTTTTCAGTGACGCCATTCAGTTGCACATTTATATCATTCATGATTTTCGATGCAGTAATGGCATAGGGATAAGTAACATACACTGCATTGCGAAGCCTCGTCCATTCAGCATATTGCCGCTTGTATTTTCCTTTGAGTCTCGTGTATAAATACACAGGGTCGAGCCATGAGCAGGGAATGGTATCGCCATTTGCTTCTATGCATGCATTTACACGGATTGTATCATAAGGGCCGGTACCGTTTTGTGCAAATGATTTACCGGGCAAAAAAATTATTGTGTATAGCACAATAATAAAAATGGTAAATATTTTATTTCCGCAGCGCCTGATTTATGTAAAAATAGTCTATCTGTTGTGCATTTATACACACAGAATTTAAAAAGTAACCTTACAAAATGTTATTATTCTTCAATACAAAATAAATCTCTTAGAAGCTGTTTAAAAATAAAACTTTGCTTCAACAGTAATATTTTTTGAACCACGGAGACGCAAAGACCACGAAGATTCACGAAGATTTTAGCATTATTTTAAAGATTATCAGGCGAATGAATAAGTCCTTTGTGCTTCTTAGTGTACTTATGTGCCTTTGTGGTTCTATTCAGGGATCATTTTTAAACAGCTTCTTAGGCGCGGCCTGTATTTTTTTGCGGGCTGAAAATTATCAAAGAAAATCAGGTTTGCAGCTTAACCAATCGCGCTTTCATTCTTACTCTTTGCACAATGCTCATCACAAAACCGATGACCATTACAATGATACCAATCCACACAAGAAAAATAAAAGGAAACCGATATACTTTCAGTGTCATCAAATCATTCAGCATCCTGTTTTCCTTGATACCGATTTCAAGCAGGCCATGTTTGTCATCGCGGACTTTGTTGAATCTGACTACAAGATTTTGAGCGATCACAGTGTCAGGAATAATTCTAAGTGTATTTTCTTTCAAAGCGATTCCAGGCAATATGGAATAATGAATCCCTTCCTTCGATACCACCGTCATATCTAGCAGCATAGCAGTTTCACCCGGAAATATTTCGTGCTTACTGTCCGCAGGATTAATCAATACTTTATTCAATACAATCAATCCATTGGAATAAAACACTGTATCTCCGGCCTTTATATTGGCAGGCGTGAATGTGCTTGTATCGTTGCGGCTTGCATCGAGCCATGAAGTTACATAAGCAAATATGTCAGCATTCCAGTAATGTCTTTTATCAGGATTAGGTGAAAACCCTTCCTGGCCTTTATTATTCTTCAGCACATCCGGGTATAAATAAAAAATTTCTTTGCTGCTTTTATTTTCAAATTTCAGCTCGAAATATTTTTTCCGGTCAAAATTATTTACTGTGTCTCTTATATAAGTCACATGATATTTTCCCATATCAGTTCTTATACCTTTTATAAGGGTAATATTTTCTGCAGGATCCTGCTGTTCAGTTTTTGCAAACAATGCAATGCCTGTAGTATTAATGCTTAATAATTCCTTTTTCGCTGACGAGATGATCACACCCAAAAGAAATAAGGCAAAACCGATATGTGCCACAGAAGCGCCGGCGGCTTTTAATTTTCCTCTTAGTCCAAGCCATATATATCCCGCATTGGCAACTGCTGCATAAATAGCTGCAAATATGGCTGCATGAATGGCCGCGAGGAAACCCAATCCTTTTTTTGTGTAATCAATATCTCCAAAAAAACTTATCACAAGGCTCAGAGCCAATGCGATCAAAGTAGGCATCCATATCTTTCTGATAAAAAATGCTTTTGGCGTATCCTTATATTTCAAATATTGAGTTACTGCAGTAAGCACACCAATAATAATAGCAATGAAGATTTGAATCTGGTTATGAGAAAATGCAGCATCAACAGGCGGGGCAATATTTGTTCCGAGGATTTTATTTACTACCGGAGTTGATGTCTTTGCAATAATAATAATGCCGGATAAAAACAAGACCAAAGAACCGATAAACATCCAGAATTCACGACTGTAAGAGCTTTCTTCTTTTTTAATAGTCGGCATAGATTTACTGCGCATAAAAAACAAGGCCATTGCCGGAACAAGAAATACAAGAAGGAATAATAAAAGCTGCATTGTCATGTCAGCGCCTACAAACGCATGTACCGATGTATCACCCAAGACGCCGCTTCGTGTAAGAAATGTGGAATATAACACCATTGCAAAAGCGATGATATAAAAGAGGTAGGTGCTTTTAAGTGAATAGCTGCTGTGATTATATACAAGGTTGCAATGCATACCCGCCA
>JAHEZC010000534.1 GCA_023251275.1 Parafilimonas sp.
GCCATCTTCGGTCATAATTTTATCATCCACCAGGTTAGCATCAGGAAACATGTTCCTGAATTCATTCACAAACCTCCAATGCGTGGCGCACTGTTTTCCTTTCAATAATCCCGTGGACGCAAGGAAAAAAGTACCGATGCAGAAACTTACAACTTCGGCGCCTCCCTTGTATTGCTCTACGATCCAGGGCATAAAAGGCGCATTAAGTTCCAATACCGTTTCAAGGTTTCCATGTATAGCAGGAATAATAATAAGGTCTGTTTTGGCTACCTCCCCGATGAGTGCGTGAGGGTTTACAGTAAATAAACCTGTTGTTTGTTTTGTCTCTTTGGAAAGCCCAACCAACTGAATATCAAACAGAGCTGTCTTTCCTGTGGCAATGCACAGGCCATTAACTTCTGAAAGTATCTGGTGTGTTCCCTCGATATTGACCAGGCTGGTATGCCCGCGCGGAATAAGTATAGAAACGTGTTTCATGAATCAAAGATAAAAAATCTATTGTCGCAAACACCGCCTTAGATTGCCGTATCTGCACCGTGTGAAATTTAATGAATGGTATTATGTTTGTGTTCTCATTTAAAAGTCTGCCATGGAAAAATATGAGTTGAAAGACAACGTGAAAGTTTTTGGCATACAGGTAAAAACATTTCCGTACGGCATTGAACAAGCATTTGATGCTCTGTTTAAAATGTTGCCGGCAGAAAGCAGGATGCGTTCCTATTGTGGTATCAGCAAATTTGGAAAGGATGGCAGTATTCTTTACTATGCGGCAGCGGAAGAAATATTTAATGGGGAAGCTGAAAAATATAGCTGTGATCGTTTTATAATAGAGAAAGGAGAATACTTAACGGAAACTATTTATGATTGGTATAAGAAAACGGATTGTATAAAAGATGTATTTCATATACTGATGCAGGACACCCGCATTGATAAGACTAAGCCCTGTGTGGAATGGTATAAGAGTAATGATGAAATGATATGTATGGTGAAAATGGTTTCTAGTGAAATATAAGAGATGTCTTTATTTTTTGTTTGCAATATTTATTCTATTTCGTGGCCTTTAGGACACAACGTACACAAAGAAGGCACAACGGACACAACGAGTGGTCTGAATAAAAACAAGTTTTAATCAATTTTATAAGAAAAAGAAAACAAAAGCTTAATTAACACTCAAAAATAAAATAACATGGCAACAATTAATCCTTACCTGAATTTTCCAGGTAATACAGAAGAAGCATTTAATTTTTACAAATCAGTATTCGGGGGCGAATTCCTGATGCTGCAAAGATTTAAAGATACACCCGATGCGGACAAGATGCCTCCTGATGTACAGAACATGGTCATGCATGTTTCCTTGCCTATCGGAAATGGAAACATCCTCATGGCAACGGACGCAGTGGAGCAAATGGGATTTCATTTAACACCGGGCAATAATATTTATATCTGTATAAGTCCCGACAGCAAAGAAGAAGCCGACCGTTTATTCAGTGGTTTATCTGAAGGCGGTAAAATTTCCATGCCTTTGCAGGATATGTTTTGGGGAGCTTATTATGGAGATTTCACCGATAAATTCGGTATTAAATGGATGGTAAATTATATGCACCCCTCAAAATAAAAAATCAAAACTGGTAAATGGAAACAACAACAAAATTCAAAACCGTAGATGAATACCTTTCCGCTTCACCGGAAAACACAAAAGCTATTTTAGAAGAACTCAGAAAGGTAATCAGGCAGGCAGCACCGCAGGCTGAAGAATTAATCAGTTATAATATGCCGGCATTCAAGCAGCACGGAGTGCTGGTATATTATGCTGCTTACAAAAACCATATTGGTTTCTATCCCACTGCTTCACCAATTAAAGTTTTCAAAGACGAATTAGCAATTTATAAAACTTCAAAAGGAGCAATTCAATTCCCGATTGAAGAACCTTTGCCTCACGGGTTGATTAAAAAAATAGTGAAGTACAGGGTAAAAGAAGTTTTGGAAAAAGCAAGCATAAAAGGGAAGAAGAAAAAATAGAAGTCAATCTGAACTACTAACAGCAGTCTGATAGCCATCGGAATCACATAGAAATCTATGTGCTTTCTCCTATTGCGCACTTTGTGCCTTATATGGTTCCATAATAAAATTGTTATACGGAGATAATCATTTAAAGAATTAACCTGAAACTCACAATTCCGGTAGGGTTTATTCCAGCTTTTATCGAAAGAAAGATATGAGTTTGTGGAAAGATATTATCAGAGGTAAAAGATAGTGTCACTCTACTTTTTCATCTGCTTTTATCCATAGCCACAGGCATGCGCTGATTATTGCAAACACCGCCATCACAATAACCGGTAAATTATAACTATGAAAGATTGTGATCAGGTATCCGATGCCTACCGAGGTTACCGTACCGCCTAAAATGCCCGCTGTGTTCATTGCGCCTGTTACTGTGCCACTGTCTTTGCCGCTGATACCGCTTGCAACAGTCCATGCCACCGGAGCCGTAACATCCATACATGCAAGTCCGAATCCCAGTAAAATAACAGCAGTAAAATTGTTCGTGATTAATGCAGCCAGCACCATGCATATCCCGGAGAGCAATAAGCCTGTCATCGGAACAATTCTTCTTCCGCGGTTTAATCCCATTCGTTTTACAAGTGCATCGCTCAAGCTTCCTCCCATCATGCATCCCGCAGCAGAAAGCAGGAAAGGAAAAGATGCAGCCCATGCCAGCTCATTTTCAGCAATGCCTCTTCCATTCTGAAGATATTTC